>DXGG01000004.1 GCA_019114015.1 Candidatus Onthomorpha intestinigallinarum
GTATATTGCAGGCTCAAAGCTGGCAAAATTTCAAAAGCCTGACGGCATATAACGGAATGCAAACAACAAATGATTATGCACAGAAAATAAGACCGTTCAAAGAGGATATGTTAGTCGCAATAATAAAAGACAATAACAACACTTACGGTTTTTCCCTATGGATTGACGACAGTAACCTTGTGACAAACAAATTTTTTGCTTCCCAAAATATAATCGTTTCGGACATGTGCATATTGGGCGATACCCTTTATTTCTGCGGAAAAAGGCTGACAGCACAAGGCAACACAGGAATAATTGGCCGATTAAGTATGCAGGACTTTATCAGTAGCAGCACATCTGCTTTCCAATATGAAACAGCAGACATAAACACTACGGAACATTTGACGCATCTGGTCGCTTATAACAAACCAGATTCAGATATAGTGTTTATTGTCGCTATCGGAAACAATGGCTTGTCGAACAACCAGACAGGAAGATATGTATTCGTATATTACGACCCTAGCAATTCAAGCACAGCATCCTACACTTGTTCCTGCCCTTTCATTTCTTCAAACAAAAAGGAGATTTTTGAGGATATCTGCCTTACGGACAATCATGTCGCTACAATAAGCAGGATATATCCGGATAGCGAATTCATAATAAGGACATTTGAACTTGCAAATCCGACAAACAATCAATACAAAAACTCGTTCTCATTCTCCAATAACCCATACTTCAACACTTCCTTTGTCATATCCGAATTCCCTCTACACATAACGCACTTAGGTAACGACAAAGTGGCTGTATGCGTTTCGGTAAGCTATCAATCGAATTACTATTATACAATGGTAAACACATTAGGCGTAACCTCTCAAAACATATCTTCAACACAACTTGTACCTTATGATGAAAAGGCCAACAAACCTTTGGAACTGGATTATTTAGCCGAAACAAATCAACTGCTTCTATTGAACAGCTGTTATTTGCAGGGAACCGGTAGAATCACTCAGACAATAACCGTTCTAAACCCCGATACGATACCTCCTTATAATGCGACGATGGAATTTTTCGACAGTACCGGCTATGAATTCAAACATCTGAGTGTTATTCCTAACAGTAGATATGCCGCAATAGGAACATATCAATATCAAAATCAAAACCAATACAATCAATTAGTAAGTACGAAATACTTCAATTACAACGGCTCATGCATGGAGTTCCACGCTGTAAGTATAGGAACAATAAACAATACTCCTCAGGCAACTTCAGCGGGAAATCTGACATCATCGCCCAATCCTACCACCATTACTTGGACAACAGGTAATATCGGTGGTAATTCTCTTGGTATAACAACAAATTGTGTAGAATAATTTTAAAACAGAAGCATTATGAAAAAAGCAATATTTATAAAGACACTGGTTTTGTCAGCAACTGTGTGCCTGTCTTGTGCAGCAAAGGCTCAGTCGGATACGGCTTGGATGGATACAAATTACATAGACCAATACATATTCCCTCCTCTTGTTGATGACAGATGGGAAGACGAATACAGATACGGATGGTACGGTTGGGATGCTAACGGTGGCGGTTTCGGTTTAGTAATATGTGAACGTGAACAAGGTATAATAACACCTGCGGATTATGTGGCGCAGAAATATGAAGCGGAGGACAGCGTAACACTTGCGGGAGTTGCCGTACTGTTGGAGGGTTCACCTTTCGACTCTTTGACCGTTGAGATATGGGACGACGCTCTGTCTTCCGTCCTATTATCCAAAACATTCATTTGCGCGGAAAGTCAGGAATATCTCTTCTATGAATGTATGTTCAACGAACCTATTACCCTGTACAATGACTATTATGTCTCGGTACGTATGTACAGATGCGATTGTAGCGGACCAGGTGATAGGGATACATACTTCATATCAGTGCTTAAACTTCGGGAATTCCATTATGATGCTACTGATGTACCTCAGGGATGCAATATAAAATACGAACCTTATTTCAAACTTTGCGATGAAGATGAATGGAAACGTCTTGACGATATAAACACATGGGGTTTGATTACTGAAAGTTTAACAGCATATAATTATTATGGTAATCCAGATGCTCGCCAGTTAGTCATCGCTCCTTTCGGCATCTGTCCGATAAGGGCATCGGAAAGCAGTTCGGCTCTCGGAAACAGTCCGGAAATGTCGGAGAGAAACATAAGCATTTATCCGCTCCCTGCAAAGGACAGGCTGAACATTAAGGCCGTGGACTGCAATATATTGCACATAGAGGTGTTCGACGCAATGAACCGTAAGGTTCTTGAAACAAATGCAAACAACGACATCTTGAATATAGACCTGTCGGACTTCAAGCCCGGAACATATTTCTTCATCATAACAACAGACAAGGGAACATGCTCCGAAAAGGTCATTGTCGGATAAGGCAAGGGTTGTTTTCCTGATTTTGTTTTGCCCAAACCAAATTATTTCCGTAAATCTGTATAAGGAATATAGCTATTTGATATTAAACGAGTTAGAAGGATTACCTTATTTTGGGGTAATGATTTGGCAACCGTCTTAATTGCTGTGTTCTGCTTTACTTTACGTATCGATAACTCTTATACTACAAAAATAATACAATTTTCAATACCAAGCCAATATTACCAAATAAAATTTTGTACCTTTGTCAAATTCAGACAAAAACGGCATATATGAACCGAATAAAAGAGGTATTAGATGCTAAGGGCATTAGTCAAACGGAATTGGCAAACAGGCTTGGAAAGACTTTCAATATGGTCAATCTATATGCTACGAACAAGGTGCAACCTCCCATTCCTGTTTTATATCAGATAGCAAACATTCTGAATATTGATGTAAGGGATTTACTTGTGCCTAACCAAATTAAAGAAGACTATATAAATGGCGAAAAAAGAGATTAAAACAGACTTTTGGGTGTATGGGCTATTGCAAGAAGCAGGTTTAAATTTGACACCGCAAGGTTGTGATATAAAAGAAGTTGACGAAGCGTTGAAAACTGCTTCAAAAGCGCAAACAGGAAACGTTGGTTATCCTGAATATTGTGGAATAGTAAAAGATTTTTTGCTTGTAATAGAAGATAAAGCAACACTTGAAAAGCATATTGTCAGAAATGACAAAAAATTAATATCACAAGATGTTAAAAGTGTAAAAGACTATGCAGTCAATGGCGCTTTGTTCTATGGACTTCATTTAGCTGCACACACTTCTTTTCATAAGGTACTTGCATTTGGTGTATCAGGTAATGAGAAACGACATCGGATAACTCCTATTTTTATAAATGAACGTGGAGATTATCAGGAACTTTCTGATGTGGAAACCTTTATTTCGTTCAATGAAAACAATATAGACGAGTTTTATTTGAAAGAAATCCTGAAAGAAGAAACAGATGTAGAAAAGACAACGGCTGAAATACTCAAAGATGCAGAGAAACTACATAATGATTTGCGGAATTACGGAAATCTGACAACAGAACAAAAACCGTTGATTGTTTCTGGGATTATGTTGGCATTAAGAGAAATAGAATACAAAACATTTTCTATTGATTCTCTTATTGGAGATAATGTAAAAACTGATGGACAAAAGATTTACGAAGCGATAAGAAGTAACTTGCAGCGGGCTAATGTAACACCTGATACAAAACGAGATAAGCTATTGAGTCAATTTGCTGTTATAAAAGATACGCCGAAAATCAATGAAAAAAATGATACTTTAGGTAAGACACCATTAAGACATTACACAGAGTTTCTTTACAATAGTATCTATAAGAATATACGTTACCAAAACTCAGCAGAAGACTATTTAGGACGTTTCTATGGAGAATTTATGTCATATTCAGGTGGGGATGGGCAGACATTAGGTATTGTTCTTACTCCAAAACATATTACAGAATTGTTTTGCGAATTGATAGATTTGAAAGTTGATGACAAAGTCCTTGATCCTTGTTGCGGTACTGCAGGTTTCCTTATTGCTGCCATGCACAAGATGGTTAAGCAAGCAGAAGATGAAACTCAGAGAAGACATATAAAACGTGACCAGTTATTTGGTATTGAATTACAACCTTATATGTTCACTATAGCCACAACCAATATGATACTTCGAGGAGATGGTAAAAGTAATTTGCATAATTGGGACTTTTTAAAGCATAATCCAAGCCAATTACAATTGAAAGGATGTACTGTGGGTATGATGAACCCACCTTATTCACAAGGTTCAAAGAGTAATCCAGATTTATATGAAATCAGTTTTACGGAACATTTGCTTGAATCATTAGTTGAGGGGGCAAGGGCTATTGTAATAGTTCCCCAATCTTCAGTAACGGGAAAGAGTAAAGAGGAACAGAATATCAAAAACAACATACTCAAACATCATACGTTGGAAGGTGTTATCACACTCAACAAAAATACGTTCTACGGCGTAGGAACAAATCCATGTATTGCTGTATTTACTGCTGGCATACCTCATGACAAAAACCATAAATGTAAATTCATCAATTTCGAGGATGACGGGTTTGTTGTAAGCAAGCATATCGGACTGGAAGAAACTGCCTGTGCTAAAGATAAGCGTCAACATTTGCTTGACGTGTGGTTCGGACGCATAGAGGCTGAAACAAAATTCTGTGTGGAAACCACTATAGAGGCAGAGGATGAATGGTTGCATGCGTTCTACTATTTCAATGATGAAATCCCTACGGAGAAAGACTTTGAGAATACAATGGCTGATTATTTGACCTTTGAATTTAATATGATTACTCATGGTAGAGGATATTTGTTTGAAGATATAAAAGATGGAGAAAATAATGAATAATCTTTCTTTAGATTCCCGGAATTGGGATGCATTCTTTATAGAGGATGTCGCTGAAATACTTTCAGGACGAGATATTTATGAAAGGGAACGTTTAGATGGACTTATACCATATATTACAGCAACTGCAAATAATAATGGTATAGGATACTTTGTTGCAAATAGTAATGAAACGCTTGAAAGTAATTGTCTTTCGGTAAACAGAAATGGTTCTGTTGGTTATTGTTTTTACCATCCATATAAGGCTTTATATGGGAATGATACACGGAAGTTACGCCCTAAAAAGAATAATAAATACATTTCTTTATTTATCTCCTTGTGTATTACAAAACAACGAGAAAAATATGGATATGGTTATAAAATGGGAACGGGACGTTTGAAAAGGCAACGAATATTACTTCCCATTGATGAAAATAACAATCCCGATTGGCAATTCATGGAGGATTATATGAAAGCCAAAGAACAACAAATCTTAAAACCAACAATAGAGAAATTATGCAAATACTTGATAATCAACGAAATAATAACGGGGGGGGGTAAATTATCTCATGCCCATTGGAAAGCATTTTATTTCACAGAAGTATTCACGGAAATACAGCGAGGCAAACGGCTTAAAAAAGCCGATCACTCAGAGGGAAGAACTCCATACATCTCGGCAACCGCTCTCAACAATGGTGTGGATGGATTTGTTGGAAACGAAAGCGGCGTAAGAAAATTTTCTAATTGTTTGACTGTAGCTAATAGCGGTAGCGTAGGGAGTGCATTCTTTCATCAATATGAATTTGTAGCAAGTGACCATGTTACTCAATTGAAAA
>DXGG01000052.1 GCA_019114015.1 Candidatus Onthomorpha intestinigallinarum
ACGACTGTCTGGAGCAATTGAATCTTTTCCCTTCCTGTCTGGAATCCTCTACCGATGTAATGTTTGTCAATTTCGGCGATGCGGAAGCATTGGCGGCTCAAATGCAGGCAAAAAAACTTAGAGAAAAGAACTTCAAGGTAGAAGTATATCCCGAAGCGGCAAAAATAAAAAAACAAATGGGTTATGCCGACAACAAAAAGATTAGGTATGTGGCATTGATGGGAGAAAACGAGATTAAAGAAGGAAAAGTCACATTGAAAAACATGTTAACGGGAGAACAGTCAACAGTCAATGTCGAGGAAATGGAACGCCATATCTTCTGAAAACATCCTTAGCCCACTTTCTGTTCTCCGCCTTGTACCAAAAGAATATCCTGTTCTGATTTTTTTTCGCTTCGGGATTCCTTTCCACGAATATTTTCTTCATGGTATAAACATCATACCCCGTATAATACATCTCGGTAGAAGCCGTCATTGGCGTAGGCGTAAAATCCTGCACCTGCTCCAAATGATAACCCAGACGGGCGGTTTGTGCTGCCAATTCGACCATTTCCTTCAGCGAACAGGCAGGGTGTGAGGATATGAAATAAGGTATCAACTGTTGTTTCAAACCATACTTGGAATTTATCTGTTCGAACCTTCTCTTTATATCCACAAATTTGTCGAAAGGCATCTTTCTCATGGCTCGCAGGACATTGTCACTGCAATGCTCAGGCGCTACTTTCAAACGTCCCGAAACATGATGAAGCACCAACTGCTCAAAATAATCCGAACCGTCAAACAAATCGTATCTTATACCACTGCCTACAAAAGCTTTCCTTATATATGGAAGCCGTCGTACACTATTGTACAAATCAATCAAAGGAGCATGGTTGTTATCCATGTTCTTGCATAAAACCGGATAAAGGCACGATGTCCTTACACATTTGGCACAAACATCCCTCTTCTTCCCTCCCATCATGTACATATTGGCCGAAGGACCTCCCAAATCGGACAGATACCCCTTGAAATCCTTGTCTTTAGATATTGTTTCTATTTCCTTGAGAATCGACTCCTTTGATCTGGATATTATCTTTTTGCCCTGATGTGCGGCAATTGTACAGAAAGCACATCCTCCGAAACAACCTCTATGTATGTTGACGGAAAACTTTATCATCTCGTAGGCAGGTATCTTTCCCCTTTTGGCATACTTCGGATGAGGCTTCCTTTCAAACGGAAGATCATACACTGCATCCAAATCCTTCGAACAATAGGTTTTGTCCGAAGGGTTAACGACTACATAAATGCCTTCCTTTTCATATTTCTGCACCAGTCTCTTTTGATGTTCCCTGTTGCTGTTGAGTTCAAACTCTGCAAAGCTCTCAGCCTGCAAACGCCTGTCCGCAAGACATCGCTCGTAAGAAGGCAACATCTTTGTTTCCCATTTGTCGCTTATTTTGCTTACGTCCCTTACAACACAAGCCGTCTGCTCCATGTCCGACAAAGAATCAAGCGAGTCTCCTCTATCAAGAGCCCTGCATAGCCTAACGCACACCTTTTCCCCCATGCCGTACACCAAAACATCCGCCCTGCTGTCCAAAAGAACTGACGGCATGAGTCTGTCTGCCCAATAGTCATAGTGGGCAAGACGTCGCATCGAGGCTTCTATACCTCCTATAATCACCGGCACATCGGGATAAATCGTCTTTAATATATTGGAATAAACAACAGTAGCCCTGTCGGGACGAAAACCCGAAACACCTCCCGGCGTATAGGCATCATCACTGCGTCTGCGCTTTGCAGCCGTATAATGATTGACCATGGAATCCATACATCCCGAACTGACTCCGAAGAAAAGACGAGGCCTGCCGAATTTTCTGAAATCCCGCAAATCGTCCTGCCAGTTTGGTTGTGCCAAAACGGCAACCCGAAAACCAGCAGCCTGCAAACTGCGAGCTATAACCGCATGACCGAATGAGGGATGGTCCACATACGCATCACCGGAAACTATCACGACATCTACATAATCCCATCCCAAACTTTCCAGTTCTTTCTTCGTAGTCGGTAAAAAAGACATAACAACATCTATAAAAAACAGGCTGCCGACCAAACGCCGACAGCCTTAAAACAATACGAGTATTATTTCTATTCCTTGCTTCTCAAGAAATCTATGCTCTTGTGTATAAGTTCATACATCACCTGGTCAACCTCCACAAAATTGACATGAGAACGATATTCCCTTACAAAGTTCTCTATCTTTTCAGATGATTTCAATCCGGTTTTCTGCTTGCGGAAATCGAATGCCTGCGCGGCATTGAACAACTCTATGGCCAAAACCTTCTCCGTGTTGTTCACCACTCTGTACAGCTTGGTCGCAGCGTTGGAACCGAATGAAACATGGTCTTCCTGTCCCTGTGAGGAATCTATCGTATCAACCGATGCAGGAGTACACAATTGTTTAGACTGACTTACAACAGAAGCTGCCGCATACTGAGGTATCATAAAGCCCGAATTCAATCCCGGCCTGGCAACCAGGAACGAAGGTAAATCTCTCTTTGCACCTATAAGCTGGTATGTCCTTCTCTCCGATATGGAGCCTAATTCGGCTACGGCTATTGCCAAGAAATCCAAACTTACGGCCAAAGGCTGACCGTGGAAATTGCCTGCCGATATAACCATGTCCAAATCCGGGAAAACGGTTGGATTGTCCGTTGCGGAGTTTATCTCGGTGGTAACGACGTCGGCAACATATCTTATGGCATCCTTGCTTGCTCCGTGAACCTGAGGAACGCAACGGAACGAATAAGGATCCTGTACATGCTGTTTATGCTGTTTTATTATCTCGCTTCCTTCCAACAATTCACGTATCCTGCGTGCCGTTTCTATCTGTCCCTTATGAGGACGCACCTGATGTACGGGGTCAAGGAAAGGCTCTATCCTTCCGTCAAACGCCTCCAAAGAAACAGCCATAATCCGATCGGCCAAATCGGACAGTTTTTGAGCCTTTATTACACACCATACCGCAAAAGCACTCATAAACTGAGTACCGTTCAACAAAGCCAGACCTTCCTTGGACTGCAACTCTATCGGTTGCCAACCGAACCTCTGATTCAATTCCTTTCCGCTTATTCTCTCTCCCTTGTAATCAACCTGTCCCAATCCCAACAAAGGAAGACACATGTGTGCCAAAGGTGCCAAATCGCCAGAAGCTCCGAGCGAACCCTGCTGATAAACGACAGGAGTAATGCCGTTATTGAAAAAGTCAACCAAACGCTCGACAGTCTGCAATTGAACACCCGAATTGCCGTAAGACAACGACTGTATCTTGTTCAACAACATGATTCTGACAATCTCCTTTGGCACTTCCTCTCCCACACCGCAAGCATGGCTCATAACCAAATTCTTCTGCAACTGGGACAATTCCTCCTTTGAAATGGATATGTTACACAAAGAACCGAAACCGGTCGTAACACCGTAAATAGGTTCTTTCTGCGTCTTCATCTTGTTGTCAAGATATTCCCTGCATTTTATTATTCCTCTTTTGCTTTCGTCCGAAAGAGCCAACGTCATGTTTTCCCTGAGTATTTGATCGACCCTCTGCAAGGTCAAAAGCTCAGGACTTATCTTATGTTCTGCCATAACCTTTATTTTTTTATTTTTTCAATCTGCAAATTTACTTCTTTTTCAAACCAACCGTACACTTTTCAAAACAATTCTCTTTGTCCGCCCGTCTCATACCTGCCCAAATGCTGATACGCCAAAGGCGTGGCCTCACGTCCGCGGGAAGTACGCATCAAAAAGCCCTCCTGTATCAGGAAAGGTTCATACACCTCCTCTATCGTACCCGCATCCTCTCCGACAGCCGTAGCTATGGTGGTTATGCCGACAGGTCCTCCCTTGAACTTGTCTATTATCGCACTCAGTATGCGGTTGTCCATCTCGTCCAATCCGTTTTTGTCCACGTTCAACGCCGAGAGTGCATCTCTGGCAACATCCATTGTTATAACCCCGTCGGACTTTATCTGTGCGAAATCCCTGACCCTTCGCAACAAAAGGTTGGCTATTCGCGGCGTTCCCCTGCTTCTGCGCGCTATCTCCATTGCGGCATCGTCCCTTATGGGTGTTTTCAATATGCCGCTCGAACGTTTGAGAATGGAAGCAAGAGTCTGATGATCGTAATACTGGAGTCTGCAGGTTATACCGAAACGAGAACGCAAAGGAGCAGTAAGAAGACCGCTTCTTGTTGTCGCACCTATCAGAGTGAAAGGATTCAATCCTATCTGCACACTGCGGGCATTTGGCCCGCTCTCTATCATTATGTCTATCTTGTAATCCTCCATTGCAGAGTAAAGATATTCATCCACAACGGGCGACAGACGGTGTATCT
>DXGG01000053.1 GCA_019114015.1 Candidatus Onthomorpha intestinigallinarum
AAGTAACATGACAAAAGCAGAAATCGTAGCAGAAATTGCTCAAAGAACAGGCATAGAGAAATTTGTTGTTCAGGAATCTGTGGAAACGTTTATGAGCGTATTAAAAGATGCCTTGACCAAAGAAGAAGCAGAAAACGTGTATTTAAGAGGTTTTGGCAGTTTCATTGTCAAGAAAAGAGCTGAAAAGACAGGAAGAAACATTTCAAAAAACACTACCATAATAATTCCTGCCCATTATATACCTTCGTTCAAACCTGCAAAGGTATTCATGGATTCCGTAAAGAAAAACGTAAAACAAGTAAAATAAAAAAAGTATAGATTATGCCTAGCGGAAAGAAAAGAAAAGGCCATAAGATGGCCACTCATAAACGTAAAAAACGTTTGAGAAAAAACAGACATAAGAAGAAATAATTTCTTATTCTAAAAATCGAGACACATGTCTTAAATCATGTATTGCGAAACATTTGGATAATCGTTTTGTGTTTCGCAATATTTTTTTGTTTAACCATCTAACAACTAATCGAGGTGAATAAAGATTTGATTATTGATGCAAATGAAACAGGCGTAGAGATAGCTTTACTGGAGGACAAGCGTCTTGTGGAATTGCATCAGGGTAAATCGGAATCGAGACACATAGTAGGAGACGTTTATCTCGGACAGGTAAGAAAACTAATACCGGGACTGAATGCAGCCTTCGTTGATGTCGATTACGAGAAAGATGGTTTCCTACATTTTCTTGACCTTGGAGCGCATTTCCATTCCATTAACAAGTTCACGAAAATAGCCATAAACAACGGCATGAATTCTTCGGAATTCAAAAAAATCAAAGAACCCGTCCTCGAAAAGACCGGTAAAATAGGCGATGTGTTGAAGCAAGGACAAATAATATTGGTTCAAATAGCAAAAGAACCAATATCCACAAAGGGTCCGAGATTAAGTGCAGAAATATCCTTCGCCGGCAGATATCTTGTTTTGGTTCCATTTTCAAACAAGGTGTCCGTTTCCCAAAAAATAAAGGGAATAGAGGAGCGTAACAGGCTCAAAAAATTGATACAGAGCATTAAACCTGAAAACTTCGGCATAATAATAAGAACCGTTGCCGAAGGCAAGTCAGTGGCGGACCTGGACAACGACCTGAAAGATTTATTGTCCAAATGGGAGAACGTAATTAAAAAACTGCCCAAAAGCCTTCCGCCGTGCAGACTTGTATCCGAAATGGACAAATCCTCAGTCCTGCTAAGGGAGATGCTTACGGAGGAATTCAACAACATATACGTGAACAACCTTGATTTGTACGAAGAATTGAAGAATTATATCAGTTCGATATACCCGGAAAAAGAAAACATTCTGCATAACTACAAAATGCAGACTCCCATTTTTGAACAATTCGGCGTTGCAAATCAGATAAGGAATTCCTTTGGCAAAGTCGTAACCATCAGAAGCGGCATATATTTGATAATTGAACAAACGGAAGCGATGCACGTCATAGACGTCAACAGCGGACACCGTTCAAAATCTTCCCAGGATCAGGAAGAGAACGCCTTAATGGTTAACTGCGAAGCCGCAATAGAAATAGCAAGACAATTGAGACTGAGAGATCTGGGCGGAATCATAGTCATTGACTTCATAGATTTGAATCTTGCATCCAACAGGAAGATTCTATTGGATAAAATGACCGAAGAAATGGCGAAAGACAAGGCAAAACATACAATACTACCGTTAAGCAAGTTCTGCCTTATGCAAATAACACGTCAAAGAGTAAGACCGGCAATCAACGTAGATCTCTCGGAATTATGCCCAATGTGCAAAGGAACAGGCAATATAAAACCGGCCATAACGGTAATAAACGAAATAGAAAACGATTTGAAATATCTGTCTCAGGAACAAAACGAAAAAAATTTGTCCCTGTCAATACATCCTTTCGTTTATTCTTACATAACCAAAGGAATATTCAATTCCATCAAGAAAAAATGGAGCAGAAAATACGACATTAAACTAAATGTCACAAGCTCTGCAACATGCGGAATATTGGAATACACTTTCACAAACAAGTACGGTGAAGAAATAAAATTGTAGGAAACAATCGTAATAAAAACAACAAGCCCCGTGAACATTCTGCAATGTCTCCGGGGCTTGTTTTTGCGTTATCCGAACCTTTTGTGATCTAGTCAGGATTCGAACCTGAGACCTACTGCTTAGAAGGCAGTTGCTCTATCCAGCTGAGCTACTAGACCGACCCTAAAAAAAAGAACCACTTTACTGGTTCCTCCGTCGGGGTGGCAGGATTCGAACCTGCGGCCTCCACATCCCAAATGTGGCGCGATAACCGGACTACGCTACACCCCGTTTCAATTCCTCCAATTCACAAGACCCGCGGAGAGAGGGGGATTCGAACCCCCGGTACCCTTATTCGAGTACGACAGTTTAGCAAACTGTTGGTTTCAGCCACTCACCCATCTCTCCAATTCATCCGAAGGTCCGACCCTCTCACGAATTGGAGTTGCAAAATTACGTTTTTTTCCCAATACGCCAAATTTTTATCATGTTTTTTTTCAACCCCGAAAACCATACTCTATAAATCAGACACTTATAGTCAAGGTATGGATTTGTGGAATCAGAAATAAAATGCAATAATGGCAAGTTTCGTCTAAGAAAAAAATCACAATTATCGTTTTTCTTTCGTAACTTTGCCTTCCGTACCATGAAAACAAACAAAAATATCTCCTATGAGTGGGCGTTTTAAAATATTTGACGACAACCTTGTGCTGTTCAATTCCATACTTGAGGACATCCGCAATGCGAAACAAAGCATATGGATAGAGTTGTACCGCTTCGGCAAGGATGCCATGGGCGAAAAATTCCGTCTGGCCCTTTACGAAAAATTGAAAGAAGGCTTGGAGGTAAAACTGCTGTTGGATGCATGGGGAACAGGTGCGGACACGGGATTTTTTGAAAAACTCATAGAGGAAGGAGCCGAAGTAAGGATTTACAGAAAAATGAAAATGGGCAAATCGTTCCTGTCAAAAAATCATTGCAGAAACCATAGAAAACTCATCATCATAGATTCCAAAACGGGATATATAGGTTCCTCCAACATATCTGCCTATTGCCTCAACTGGAGAGAGCTGAACTTGAGGACAAATGACAAAAACCTCTTGTCCATCTTCAGACGTTCGTTCAAGGACAGTTTCCGCTCGTTCAACAGATATTCGTTTACAAACATCGGAACAAAAAGAGACCTGCATTTCGGCGACTGGGTGTTCATTCAGGACTTGCCGGGAATGTACAGACAAAAAATAAAGACAAAATACGAGAGACTTATATCCAAAGCCAAAAGCGAAATATTGATTGAAACCCCTTATTTCCTTCCCGGTCACGTATTGCGAAAGTTGCTCTGCGAAGCCGCACAAAGAAACGTCAACGTAATAATAATAACACCTTATCATTCGGATGTGCATGTTGTCGACATAATACGGCGACACTATCTCGGAGGCCTGCACCAGGCCGGTGTGAAACTGCATTTCTACGCGGCGGGAAATCTGCACGCAAAAGGGGTGATGATAGACAACGAAATATTTTCCATAAGTTCCGCAAACTTCGATTACAGAAGTTTCAGATACCAATACGAGTTGGCTCTGATAGGTAAGGAAAAGGAATTGATTCCGCCTTTGAGAGAACACTTCGACTCTACCCTCAAATTCTGTACTTCATTCGACTATGAGAAGTGGAAAAGCCGCTCTACAATCGACAAAATAATAGAGTTCATTCTATTGCCTTTCAGATACCTGTTTTAGAATTTGATTTCATTCCAACAGAATCAAATTCCATAAAAATGAAACTTGATTCTA
>DXGG01000054.1 GCA_019114015.1 Candidatus Onthomorpha intestinigallinarum
CGAGGCTCCTCAGGTGCGCATCAATGAAGATGGGTACTGGGAGATTTCAACTGACGGTGGCGAGACATGGGAGAACACCGGTGTCAAGGCCGAAGGCGGGGACGGTGACTCGTTCTTCTCTCAAGTCGAAGTACGCGACGGCATTCTGTACATAGTGCTTGCCGACGGCACAGTGATAGAAGTCCCTATGACGGCGGAGCTTGCCTTCGACTTCGGTACAGGCGGGAGCGTGCTTTACTTTGCGGCAGGCGAGAGCAAGACATTGGAATACACCATGAGCGGAGCGGAGACCTATACTATAACCAAGCCTGACGGGTGGCGCGCTTCGATAGAGGGCGAAGGCCTTGTAATCACGGCTCCTGCTGCCGAGAATACCTTTGCCGAGACCGAGGGCGTGGTAAGCGTGATACTTTTCGGCGCAAACGGCCAGAGCTTCCTTGCCGAGCAGCAGGTGGCCGTCGGGTCGTCTCAGGAAGAACCGAAACCCGAAACAGGAGATTACTTCTATTCTGACGGTACATGGTCCTCAGAGCTAGATATGTCCAAAACAGTTTTAGGAATCGTGTTTGTACCATCTCCGGAAAGGTTCGGAGAAGCAGAAAAACAAGCCGGTTACACGAATGGGCTGGTCATAGCACTTAAGAATGCCGCCGAATCAATATCATGGAGCAAAAACAATATAGATATTCCGGAAATAGAGAAAACTTATAGAGACGCTTTCTACAACGATCTGAGCGGGTTGCACAATACAAATACAGTATGGGCAAGGGATGATTACAGCGAAACCGAATACAGGGCATTTGCGGCCGTAGCCGCCTGGAACAGTGAAGACAGCCCGTATAAAGCCCCCGAAAATACTTCCGGATGGTTTCTCCCGTCATCCGGGCAGATGTATGACATGTTTCACTGTCTCGGCAATCTGGAGGGTCTTGAAGAAGCCGAAGTATCTGGACACAGCTATTCCTGGAAAGGCGTATCTTATTCGGATTTCGCCGACAGGCTGAATGCGTGGATGTCCGAGATACCTGATGGGCAAAAAGATATTTTCATGTCGAACGGGACTTCCGAACATCTGTGGACTTCCAGCGAGACATTCGACAGCGACGCAAGGGAATGGAGCTTTTACTCCACCAGCAACATGGTGGCATGCAATAACACCAAAAAGACATGGGATGTGGGTATGAACGCACGCCCGATGCTTGCTTTCTGACACACTATAATGTTTGTATTTTAAACAGCTTCTAAAATTACAAGGGCGGCGGAATGGTTCTGGCCGTCCTTGTCAATTATAAGAGGTATCATCCCCACCCCTCAATTAGAGCGCGGAGCGTAGGTCCTGTCGGCAATAGAACCGGCCCAAATCCTCTCCTGAAGATTCTATGGGCCACGCCCCGATTTAACTTTAATGTACTGTTATGTGTTGATATACAATAAATTACCGTTGTAATAATATTTTATAAGTGTGGATTCTAAGGGTTTAGGAAGCCCTTGAAATCCACGGTGATTTTTTGCTGTGTATATTGTTTATTCTTGATTTATAGTGAATTACAAAAACAAAAGTTAAGTCGGGGCGTGGCTTTGGGTACACGACACCGCATTGCCCGGCGCAACCGTTCCGCAATGTGAACGCCTGTGCTTAGCGGATAAGAGTTTCCGGGAAGTGCACGATTTTCACAGGAAAATGGTTCACTTTCCCGGCGAGTTGGTCGCCAGATGGGCATGTGTGTACATTGTACTGGAATGCAGGCAGGGAAAGTGCTCGTGATTCGCACGAATTTGGTTCACTTTCCCGGCAATAATAATTTTTTAGGTCGTACTGTTCCCGGTATTGCGGAAAACGTGCTTGATGGCTTACGGGGCGAGATGGGATGAATGATATACAGTTTTTATGTTCTGAACTCGATTCTTCACAGATATATATCCTATGCTATATGCAGCAGTTTCTTTGTGTGGTCGTCCTTGTCTTTGTATAGCAACGGGAAAAACACCTTGTTTTTCTTTCCATTTCACATATACGTACAACAAAAACTATGTAATAGTTACATAACACGCCCGATTTCTTCATTGTTGCTTTGCCGGATGCGGATATTGGCTTTAATGTTATTGAAACTGTATCTTATTCCCAAGCGGACATAACGCGTATCTTCACGATTGTCCACATTTACCGTGGTATTGCCATAGCGCATCTGATAACAACTTGTATTGCTCATGTACAATATATCATAGACATCCAATGATATAGCCAGTTTATTGTCCAACAGGTACCAGACCATGCCCGCCGAGAGATCATACGAAGGCTTGAATATTGTAATGTCCTCTTCTTTCCCGCTCGAATAGTAAAAATCGCAATACAACGAGACATTGTCCGACACATCAAATGTATTGTGGAGCGATACCTTGACAGAAGGACGGTTCCTGAGCAACGGTTTTCCCATGTAATCTATCTTCCCGTACGGCACGTTCAAATAAACCTCATAACTTCCTGTATACCAATTCCATTGGCCGTGGTATCCTAATCCAAACAGCCATTCTTGGTAATTATCGAAATTGGTGTAAGTGTATCTTGTCACGGCAGAGTTCACAGGGTCGCTTTCCATTATGCTGGCTACATAATCTTCGTAATGAGTGTACCCGGCCGTAAAATCAAATCCGTTCCAATACAATGAAAATTCGATGTCGTTGCTGAACGTCGGTTTCAGAAGAGGGTTCCCGCATCTGTAATACAGGCTGTCGCTATAAATCAGATTTGGATTCAACATATTGAAAGACGGTCTGGAAATTCGCCGCGCATAATTCAATGAAATGTCCCAGTGTTTTTTAGACCAATTGAATGTAAAGGACGGGAAGAATCCATGATAATCCGTATTGAAATCCGTTCCGTCCGCGTACGCATCAGACACGGTATATTCGTATCTTATTCCAGCCGACAGATAAAAATTCCCAAGCCGCTTGTCGAAATTCACGTAAGCCGCCCCGACAAAGTCATCTATGTCATTATTTTGGGAATAATAAGACTCGCCTGTCACGGCATCTGTCCTGTCGCTTATCCCTT
>DXGG01000005.1 GCA_019114015.1 Candidatus Onthomorpha intestinigallinarum
GCTATATATGATTCCGTTATGTCTTTGGACGGAAGATTCTTTGCGGTTAAGAAAGACGGCAAATGGGGTGTTGTAAGAGATAATGAATTCATATTGGATTGTTCTTATGATGCCATAGAGGTATTGGGAGATGATATGATTACTTATGTTGTTGACGACAAAGTGGGTTTTGCGGATACCAATGGTAATATAAAACTTGTACCGACATATCCTATTATAGGAAAAGAGGATTCTTATGAAGAGTATCAGTTGAATGTTTTTGTTGACGGCACATGTCTTGTTTATGAAAACGGGGAATATGAGTTGTTAAATAACAGAATGGAGAGGGTTTTCGGTGACAGTTTGAAAATTGTTGACAGATTTTCAGATGCCGTGCTTGTAAGAAAGGATGGTTTGTATGGTATCTACAATACTGACGGCAATGAGGTCTTGCCTGCAAAATATTTGTCATTGGAAACTTTGATAGCAGGTAAACTGTATGCTTTTGGAGAAAGAAATCTTGATGGAGATATTCTGTACGGAATAGTAAACGACAAGGGTGAAATAAAATCCGACCCTGTCTTTACGGATTTTATAACTGGAAAATACAACGATGATAATATCTACGTGAAAGCATATATAAAGCAAGGCGGACAGGCTTTGATAAACGATGAAGGAGAATTATTGGTACAACCTCTATACAATGTTGCGGAACCTGCGGGTATTTCTGGTTTTTACAATATTTCAAAAGATATGAACTGGGGGATACTCGGTAAAGACAATACTCTTTATGTGCCGCCATTGTATGAAAAGGTGGATGTTGTAATAAAAACAGATACTTTCTTCGTGGCACAATTGGCAGGCAAAGAGATGATTATTGCCGATAATGGTGAAATTTTGTTTGAAACCGAAGATAGAATTATTGATATCATTCAATTGGAGAAAGATAGCATAAACGTATTATTGGAAAGGGATTTGTTTTATGGACTGATGAGTTTGGATCACTCTTGGATAATAGAACCGAAATATGATGAGGTTTTGGCAGTGATGGAAGACATGATATGTTTTAGGCAGGAGGATAAATGGGGCGTTGTAAACAATAATGGCAATGTTGTCGTGGGGTTCGATTATAAGGCAGCGAAAGTTTCTCCAACCAATAATTATATTGTATTGTTTGATGGAGGGAGAAAGGATTCAAAGTTGGTAACGGCTAATGGCAATGTAATAAACTTTGAAAAGACCGAATCTGTATTGGCTTTGCCTGATTGTTTAGAGTACAAGTTGAAGAAAAAAAAGGTAAGACTATATCTGAATGGAGATACCACACCGGAAGACTTCCTTTCGGTAGCTTATGAAACGGATAGTATGATGAATGTCAGGTTTAAGGATGGCTGGACATATGTGTACAAAAAATCATATGAGAGGTTGACAGATAAATACTATGATATGGCAGGACCTTTTTTTGAGGAAGGATTTGCTTTGGTGGTTGCCGATAAAAATATCAGCTTGATAGATAATACTTTTGAAGAAAAACAAGTTATATATACGACAAAGAAAATGAAACCGTTTGTTTTGTTTACGAATCTCGTCATGAGTTACTATACAAATAAGGGTTATTGTATAATAAAAGACGGGGATAAGTTTGGAGTTATATCTATTAATAAATCAAAATAGTTTGTCATGAATAAAGTTTATAAATGTTTGGTTTTGGCGTTTGTCTTTGTGGCTTGCGCTTATGGTGTGAAAGGACAGGAATATCGTTCTTTCTCTTTGGAGTCAATGTCTTTTGACAAAAATGGATTGTATTATTCATTGCCTCAGACAGAATTGATTTTCGATGTGGAGGTAGAAAAGATTACGGAATACAAGGGTTGTTTTGCCGATTATTCTTATATGTTAGGGTTGAAGAATGTTGTTACAAAAGACGGTGTTACATATAGAATAAAAGACATAAAGATAAGACCGGAAGCTGTTGCGGATGCTTCACAGACATATTTTATGAATACGGAAGGCGGTATAAACATAGTTAAATCCGATATAGGCAGTCTGTCGGTAATAAGCAAGAAAACGGAAGTCAAAGACAAGGATGCCGACGTCTTGCTTCATCCTAAGGATGTACCTCACCCGCCAAAAGAACCCAAGACAATGGAAAAGGATATTACCAATCCGACAATAGCACAGCGCTTATTGTCCGAGGGAATGCTTGAGAGCATGCCTAACATGACAGCGGAGAAAGCTATAAAGGAAATAGAAAGATTGAAAGAATTGCAACTGGATGTCCTTTCCGGAAGTACGGATGGAACTTATATGAATACGACCGTTGATTTTATGTACAAACAATTGGACAGAATCATAGAGGGTTATGTTGCGATGTTTTCGGGCGAGAGAGTTGTGGAGAAAATCAGATATTCTTTTTCAGTCATACCTCAAAAACCATTGATTGTGGAAGAGGATTTAATGCTTGGAATATTCAAGTTCTCGGAAAAAGACGGTGTGTTGCCATTGACCAATACAGACAAGGATGCCACTGCAATCGTAGCCAATATACACAGTTTTAATACGACTAAGAATTATGCCAAGATAGAGGAACAAAAATCCCACAATGATAAAATACAGTCGTCAATAGCTAAAAAAGGCGTTGGAGTTTATTACAGGATTCCGGAAACAGTCAATGTGTCTGTCAATATTGCGGACAAATCATTTAAGAAAACATTGAAGATATCTCAATTCGGGGTAGTGTCTTATTTGATGGATTCTCCAAGCAAAATTGTTTTTGACGATAAGACAGGAGCTTTGAAGTTTGTCAGCAAAGACTGATGAAATCAGTTGTTGAACTCGGTTTCAAGATATTTTTGCAGCTCGTTTAGTGAGAGGTTCTGCTTTACCTTACCTTGTTTTGCAACTGAGATTTTCCCTGATTGTTCACTGACTATTACAGATACGGCATCGCTTTGCTCGGTTATACCGATTGCAGAACGATGCCTTAATCCCATTGAAACGGGAATATGGGTATTTTTGCTTACAGGCAGTATGCAACGTGCTGCTTGTATTTTA
The DNA here is from genome assembly GCA_019114015.1 of Candidatus Onthomorpha intestinigallinarum. Taxonomy (GTDB): domain Bacteria; phylum Bacteroidota; class Bacteroidia; order Bacteroidales; family P3; genus Onthomorpha; species Onthomorpha intestinigallinarum. Next base: position 3,034 of record DXGG01000005.1, read on the forward strand.
TTGTCGTTTATTATGACGGCTCCGTCATGCAATGGCGTGTTTTTAAAGAATATGGTTTCCAGAAGTTGGGAGCTTATTTGTGATTGAAAAACATCACCGGTATGTATTATGTTGTCCAAAGGATTGTTTTTGCATATTACAATCAATGCTCCGGTCATGTTTTTCGACATGTTGCCGCAGGCTTGTACTATGGGGGTTGTGTCTAATTTGTTTGCGTGTTCTTCTGTAGATTTCCAGAATATTATTTTTTTCCATCTTTTGTTTATTCCTTTCGAGCCGAGGATGACAAGGAATTGTCTTATCTCGCTTTGGAAAATTATAATTAGCGCAATTACTCCTACGGATATGAATTGATCGAATATTTCGCTCAACAATTTCATATTGAGGAACTTTACCACTTTCCATGTTATGAATATCAGCATAAAGCCGATGAAAATATTAACGGCATTGGTGCCTTTGAGAAGTTTGTAAAGGTAATAGAAAAGCGTTGCGACAACTATTATGTCTATCAGGTCTATTATGTTGAAAGACGGCAAGCCTTGTATTATGGATAAGAGTATCATAGCTACCTATCTTTTATAAAGTTTGTACAAATTGACACATTCTTTGGCTGCTGCGACATCGTGAACCCTTAATATGTCGGCTCCGTTTTCCAATGCAAAGGCATGCAGAAAAGCTGTTCCGTTAAGGGCTTTGTCGGGCGTAATGTTCAAAGGTTTGTATATCATGCTTTTGCGCGATATGCCTGTTAGTATGGGGCGGTTGAATATTTCAAATTCCTTTTGTCTTCTTAATAATTCGTAGTTATCCTCTATCGTTTTGCCGAAGCCGTAGCCCGGATCCAATATTATGTCTTTGACACCTGCCTGAAGCAATAAGTCCAATCGTTCGTAGAAGTACTTGGATATTTCCATGAATATATCATCATAGTGAGGGTTTAACTGCATTTTGTCTGGCGTTGTCGGTGTATGCATAAGTATGTATGGCATGTTCAGTTCTCCAACCGTTTTGAAAAGATTCGCATCGAAGCTACCACCCGATATGTCGTTTATTATGTCTGCACCGTTGTCTTTTGCAGCCTTACAAACATCGCTCCAAACCGTATCTATTGATATTATGCATTCTGGGAATATTTTTCTCGTTTCTTTCAGTACAGGCAGTATTCTCTCAGTCTCTTCTTTTGCGGTAGTGAGTTTTGCTCCGGGCCTTGTGGAGCAGGCTCCAATGTCTATTATGTCGCCTCCCTGCTCTATGATTTCTTCAACTCGGTTTAATGCTCTGTTTAATGTAGTGTATTTACCGCCGTCATAGAAAGAGTCTTGCGTAAGGTTCAATATACCCATCACGAGAGGACTTTCCAAGGAAATGATTTTTTTTTGACAGACGATTCTTTTGTTTGAACAAATTGTTGTAATTTTACCCTCTCTAAGCATTTGAATGTCGTTTAATGTAGCAAAGATAGTAAATTTATGAATAATACCGGTTTGGAATATGATAATGTCATAAAAAAATGCAGGGAACTTTTTGAGGCCAAGATGGCCGATTACGGCGTTTCCTGGCGGGTATTGAGACTTCCATCCCTTACGGATCAGATTTTCATCAAGGCAAACAGAATAAGGAGCATACAGGAACTGGGTGTACAACTTGTGGATGATGATGTGTTTTGGGATTTTGTCGGAATAATAAACTATGGCATTATGGCCCTTATTCAAATAGAAAGAAAGAAGGAAAACGAAGAGGGTGACATAACGCCGGAATATGCACTTTCCCTTTACGACAAATGTATCGCAAACACAAAGTCTCTGATGGAAAGAAAGAATCACGACTATTCGGAGGCGTGGAGACAGATGCGCATAAGTTCCATTACAGATTTGATATTGATGAAAATATTAAGAATAAAACAGATAGAAGACAATGAGTGTCATACCTTGGTAAGTGAGGGTGTTGGAGCCAATTACGAAGATATTGTAAATTATTCTGTATTTGTATGTATAAAATTGATGGAAAAATGAAAGGTCTGCTGTTTGTGTTGAGAGCCGTTTTTGGTGGTGTTTTTATTTACTCGGGATTTGTCAAAGCCGTTGATCCTTGGGGAACGGCATACAAGATAGAAGAATATCTTACGGCCTTTGCAATGAACGGACTGTTGGATATGTTTAGCTGGCTGCCGATAGCAGCCTCTGTTTTTCTTTGTTGTTTGGAGTTCATGATAGGTGTTATCATGTTTTTCGGTTTTTTCAGGAAGTTTTCCAAGTGGATTTCCGCAATAATAATGTGTTTTTTCACCATACTTACCTTTGTTGACGCATTGGCCAACAGGGTCAGTGATTGCGGTTGTTTCGGCGATGCAATTACGTTGACTAACTGGCAGACTTTCTGGAAAAATATCGTGTTGGACGTCATCCTCCTTGGAGTGTTCCTATTGGACAGAAAGGTTGCAATCATGCCGTCAAAGATAAATTCCAAACTTATAACATCGGTCTTTGCCGTTTTGGTGGTTTGTTTTTCCGTTTACAATACCGTCTATGAGCCTGTAATAGATTTCAGGCCGTGGAAGATAGGCAACCAGATGGTGCCGGTGGGGGAAGATATAAAGCCGCCTATCAGCTATGCAACATATAGGAACAATTCAACGGGAGAGGAAAAGGAGTTCAATATGGAGGAGTTGATGGCAGAGTATGAGACCAATAAGACTTTCGATAGTGTATGGACCTTTGTCAATTCAAGAGTTGAGAATACGAACGAGGTGGCGGCAGAGGGTTTCTCTTTGCAAGCCTTGGGCTTGGATGAGGACAATACGTTCGACATATTGTCCGACACCGCTTCCGACCTGTATATGATTACTACGTACGACATAAGAAAAGCCAGCGAAAAAGGTATGGAGAAGGCTTTGGAATTTGTAAGGGAAGCCGTGGAAACAGACATGGCAAGAGCCATGATTGTTACCGCCTCCAACCTTGATGTTTGTGTGGGCTATCAGGAACGGTTCGATGTAAAGGATATTCCATTTTACTCTTCTGACGACAAGTCCATTAAAACCATACTGCGTTCCAATCCGGGAGTGATAAAGATATCAAAGGGCAGGGTTGCGGACAAATGGTCGTGGAGAAGTCTGCCTGATGAGGACGAGTATTTCCAAAAAAACAATAAGTAGGCTTGCTTAAGTTTGCACTCAAGAAAATAGGATATGGTTTTTTGGTGTTGCTCGGAGTAGTGACGCTTGTGTTCGTGCTTTTCAACATTTTGCCGGGAGATCCTGCGAGGATGATGCTCGGACAGAGAGCCGATCAGGAAAGCATAGAGATAATACACAAAGAGTTGGGATTGGACAAACCTTTGTATGTTCAATATCTTAACTATCTCAACGACATAAGTCCATTGTCTTTGGACGAGAACAACCATCTTGAATTGAAAAAGCCTTATCTCAGACGTTCCTATCAGAACAATAAGCCAGTGAGTGAAATATTGCGGGAGGCTTTTCCAAATACCATATACCTTGCATTGGCAAGCATAGCCATCGCCTTTGTGTTGGGTGTTTTTTTTGGAGCCGTCGCATCGGTTTACAAGAATACATGGGTGGAAAGGGTTATACTTGTGGTTACGTCTCTCGGCATGAGTTTGCCTTCTTTTTTTGCCGCAATATTGATAGCTTGGATATTTGCCTTTGTCTTGTCGGACTATACGGGTTTGTCCATGTTCGGCAGTCTGTATAGCGTTGACGATTTCGGCAGTGGGGAGTATCTTAGCCTTAAAAATATTATCTTGCCGGCTGTTACTTTGGGCATAAGACCGTTGGCTGTTATAACCGAACTGACCAAGAGTACCATGAATGAAGTTATGGAGCAGGACTACATACGCACTGCAAAGGCAAAAGGTCTCTCAATGTTTCAGGTAATAAGAAGACATGCCTTGAGAAATACGCTTAACCCAGTAGTAAGTTCTATAAGCGGATGGTTTGCAAGCCTTATGGCTGGAGCCGTTTTTGTGGAATATATATTCGATTGGAAAGGAGTAGGTGTCGTAATAGTCGACAGTTTGGACAAGTATGACTTTCCCGTGCTTATGGGAGCCTTGTTGGTTATTTGTGTGATATTGATAGCAATCAACGTAATAACCGATATTGTTTATGCAATCTTGGATCCGAGGGTAAGGATGTAAGAGCAACGCCGTCCTGATATAGTCAAGACGGCGTTGTTTGTGTTGTTAAAGTCTGTTTCCTCAGATTTATTTTCAACTACAGGAAGAATGTCAGACCAACCAATATAGGGTTGTACTTAAACTCATATGGACTGGCACCTTCACCATAGCTTTCCCATTGATAGTCGTTAAACAATAAGAGTTTGTATCCTATGTACGATCTCAGACGATGCGTGCCAATTGTGAGGTCAAGACCTGTTTGAAACAATGTGTAAGGTTTTACTTCCCATTCCCACAAATGAAGACTCTGGTTTATAGAAAGAATGTCGTCATCCGGGTCAAAGATTTCTGCTGTACGTGAGTCACTTGGCGCGTTAAAAGCGGAGACTGCAATTCCTAAACCCAATGAAGATGTCCATGAAATATGTTCATTAACGGGTAGAGTATAAGAGAAATATACGGGAATATCAATATTATTGAATACAGCTGCTGCATTCTTTTTATCCTGTGGGTGTTCACCCAAAAATAAATCTCCGTTGTCCAGGTATGACTGTACATCCCATCTGAAGTCCACTCTTCTGTAACTGTATCCCAATCTTGCAGAAAGGGAAAATGACTTGTTAATCCTGTATTGATACTCGAAGTAAGCTCCGAAATAAGAGTTGTTTTTTACATTCACATCGAATACTTTGATATGGCTGTATTCTTGATTTATGAATGATTGCGGAGGGTTGAAAGTGTTTATCGCCCTGCTTCCTGAAAATATCTCGGTCTGTACGCCTATACCGAAATTATGCTTTTTGAAATCCTGCGCAAACGCCCCTATGGATAAGGTCAGACAAAGGGCGGATGTGATATAAAATATAGTTTTTTTCATGTTACTGAGTTTTAATGATAATGTTTTTCTTTTTCTTTATGTCTTATGTTCTCTGTTTCGCACTACTGTTTTTACAATATTGGAAAGATATGATATTTTGGCTGCTACGCAGTCGGTCAGAGTGGTTCTTTCTGCGATTATTGCAGCCGACGCTGCTCTGCGTCATTCTTGCATATTTCCCAGATGAAATCAGAAGTGTAAGTGACAAATCGTCTCATATCATCATTCAATTGTTGTAATAATATGGCAAAGATATGAAAAAAAATTATATGGTATATAA
>DXGG01000055.1 GCA_019114015.1 Candidatus Onthomorpha intestinigallinarum
CTTCTACACACGATTGGCAGTGGACTTGTTTACCTTTTCCTACTTTATGGGCGGCATCAATTTCGTGGATATGGCTTTCCTTGCAGAAAAGAACATCATAGATGGCAGGCTTGCCTACCGCAGGAAGAAAACCGCCAAGCTGATTAACCTGCCCTTGCAGGAAGAAGCCCTGCTGGTCTTGAAGAGGTATGAGAATAACAGCAGCTCCTATCTTTTCCCCATCCTTTCCAACCTGCACAAGACAGAGCAACAGAGGTTGAACCGACTGCATAAGGTCATCACCAAGATAAACAAGGCACTAAAAGCCATCGGTGAAGAACTGAACATACCCATTAAACTCACAACCTATGTGGCGCGACACTCCTATGCAACCGTCTTGAAAAGAGCCGGTGTCCCCACATCCATTATTTCTGAGTCTCTGGGACACAGTTCGGAAAAAATCACACAGATTTATTTGGATGGATTCGGAAACAGCCAAATAGACCAAGCCATGAAGAATTTGTAATACGAAAAGGGGGAATAAGTCTATATAACAATAAAAGTTATTCCCCCCTTTTCGTATTTTTGCGGTATTACAAAACCACGCAGATATGAATTTTGAAGAAGAACGTGAAGCATGGCAAAAACTCGGTTTGAACTTTTTCCATTACCATGTCGATTTAGAGTTTCCTGAATATACTGAGAAACAAGAGCCGCTATTTTTCACAAAGGTAAACGGCGCGACAATAAACCAAGAAAAGAAAGATGCCTTTCTGAATCTTGATAATCTTGTTGAGGGCAAGTATTATAATGGCTGTTTTTGCACTTTGGAAGATGGTGACAAGTTAGGTAATTTCTTTGACCGCTTGCCTTATGGAATTATCAATAAGAAAATCACAGGCATCGGAGCCACAACGCTGGAATTAAAATCCGCCAGAAACTCCATAATCGTTTTACCCACTAAGGCTTTGGCATATAACAAGTACAAAGCAAAGAAAGAGCATGACGGAGAAGATAGCTGCATGTATGTGGGAAGCCCCATAGGTGACATACGCTCTGATATTACATATCGAGACATAAGACTTTACATGGAAAAGGACGATGGAAGCCCTAAAAAGTTCCTTGTCGTTGCAGACAGTCTCCCCAAAGTATTGAGGGCTATCGGAGAAGAACATTATAATGACTTCTTCTTGATGATTGATGAAATAGACACTCTGCAAACAGACAGCACTTATAGGCCCGCCTTGGAAAATGTGATGGATTATTATGCCCTATTTGACAAACCCAGAGAGCTGCGGTATCTGCTACATTAAGAGACTTCACCCATCCTGAATTATTGAAAGAGACCATCATTACCACAGACTATAAGAATACGCCATCAAGGCAAATTAGATTAAGGCATACTAACAACGAGGATTATTGTGTTATAGACACAATCAGCGATATCCTCCAACAAAAGGCAGATGATAAAATCCTCGTAGCTTATAATTCGATGGATGGCATTTTACTCTGTATAAAGCTGTTGTTGAACGAGTATGGAGATGAATTATCTTCAAATATAGGCATACTATGTGGAGAAACCAGTCGGGAAAAAGCTGGAATATACTATACTGAAATTGATGAAAGCGGAATGCTAAGCAAGCAACTTGTTTTTATGACATGTGCTTATTTTGTAGGTGTAGATATCAACGAGCCATGCCATATCATATCTGTTTCCACATTTAATCAACCTTTTACCTTATTATCCACAGAAAGGATGGCACAAATTGCGGGTAGATGCAGGGGTGGGGCAAAATCCGAGACTATCATCTATGAGACAAGGCCGCTTGAAACACAAGCTACTCACGAAGAATATAAGGAACGATTATTGAGCAAAGCCCGTCTACTTTCATCCGCAATTTGCAAGTTCAAAGAAACACTTGAAGCTGCTCCCGAATTAGTCAATGCGGCAGATTATATGGAAAACATCATTAAGTATGTCAGTGTAGAGAAAGTTGCCAAGGACTATCCCGTCACCCTACTTAGAGAAAATAGCGAGAAACAGATAGTCCCATCTTATTTCAATATCGATGCCTTATTGGAAAGATGGGAACTCCACTACTCCTTATTCGTCGACAAGGAGACATTGCCTCAAAAGTTAAGAGAACAAGGGCATAATATAACAGAAGCCCCTCTGTATCATAGTTTCACAGAAGAACAAAAGCAGGCTTTGGGGATAGTCAAGCAAGATAAGGCGTTAAAATTGCAACAAGACTTACATATAATCCGCAAATCCAGATTTTCGCCGAATCCGAAACGAAGCGTCCAAATTTTGGGCTTGCGCATAAAACGAAGCGTCCAAAAAAACGGCGAACGCACAACATAAAAAATGCAACCGGAAGAGGCTGCATTTTTGGTATTATCAATCCGATTACAACGGGCTTAAAATGGCATTCAAATATCAGTCAAGAGCCTTTGCCAATCCGGTAAGAATCACTATATTTGCATAGTATTAAGCGGCGTCCTCGCAATTAAAATCGGACTGGCTCTTATACAGCATGATGTCTGTGTATTTGGCGGAATAGCTCATTTGTGCATTATATTCCACTCTTTGGCAATCCTTGAAAGGATTTCCGAGTGCTTTATTGGCCTCAATCCACTCGCACAGTTCGATGATGGATGACTTGTTGGAGGTAAAATAGACAAAAGGCTTGTCACGGAGCACATTCAACATATCCAAATAGTCTGAAAGCCGCCAATACATTTTGTAAGTACCGACTTCCGTAGAGAGATACGGCGGGTCGACCAGGAACACGACGCCGAGAACGTCTTTATAT
>DXGG01000056.1 GCA_019114015.1 Candidatus Onthomorpha intestinigallinarum
TGTAAAACACGACAGGACCGGCACGGGCACCCGTTCCGTGTTCGGTTATCAGATGCGTTACGACCTGCAAGAGGGATTTCCTCTTTTGACAACAAAGAAACTGCACACCCGTTCGATATTCTACGAGTTGCTTTGGTTTCTGAGAGGAGACACGAACATCAAATACCTTCACGACAACAAGGTTACGATATGGGACGAGTGGGCTGACCAAAACGGTGACCTCGGTCCGGTTTACGGAAAGCAGTGGCGGTGCTGGCAGGGTGCCGACGGCAGGACGATAGACCAAATCAGCGGAGTGATAGAACAGATAAAGCACAACCCCGACAGCAGAAGGATGCTGGTTAGCGCATGGAACGTTGCCGAGATAGAAGAAATGGCCTTGCCGCCATGCCACATTGTCTTCCAGTTCTACGTTGCCAACGGACGCTTGTCATGTCAGCTGTATCAGAGAAGCGCGGACATTTTTCTCGGTGTTCCTTTCAACATAGCCTCATACGCTTTGCTCACCTGCATGATTGCACAGGTGTGCGGCCTCAAGGCCGGAGAATTCATCCATACCCTCGGTGACGCCCATCTGTACAACAATCATCTCGAACAGGCAAGACTGCAACTGACAAGAACCCCCTATCCCCTTCCCGTTCTAAAACTTAACCCCGACATAAAGGACATTTTCGATTTCAAATACGAGGACATAGTCATAGAGAACTATCAGGCACATCCTCACATAAAGGCGGAGGTTGCGGTATGATAAGCATCATAGTTGCAATGGCCCGGAACGGGGCGATAGGCAAAGACAACTCTTTGTTGTGTCATCTTGCCGAAGACCTGAAATACTTCAAGAAGATAACCAAGGGGAAAACGGTCGTGATGGGAAGGAAGACATGGGAAAGCCTTCCTGTAAAACCACTGAAATTCCGCAGGAACATAGTCGTAACATCCCAAAAGGACTATGAGGCCGAAGGAGCTGAGATATGCAACAACACGGAAGAACTTATTAAAACACTGAAAAACAGCGATGAGGAAGCATTCTGCATAGGCGGGGCAAGCCTTTACGGGCAATTTCTGCCGCATGCGGACAAACTATACATCACAATGTTGTACAAGGACTTTGAAGCAGATACCTTTTTCCCTGAATTCGACCGCGGACAGTGGCGTATGACAAGACGCTCGCCCGTATGGGAGAAGCCCGAGGGAGACTTGAAATTCTGTTTTCAAGTTCTGGAAAAATGAATTCAGAAAACAGTTTTTTCTTTTCTGAATCCGTTTTTTTCTTTTCTGAATTCATTCCAATCAATTGAGACAATAGCGGAATGACAACGCAAAGCATTGTATTGCAGCACCTTGCCGTTGTCGTACATTAGCTGTGCAACGTCATGTGTCTTAAAAACCGCTCTTACTTCCGCTTTTATGGCGGAGAAGGTCTTAGGCTCGTTTTTTTTTCGTACATTTGCAACGTTTTATAAACAATTGTCAAAACGATTGAAAGACAATCAAAACAGAAAGGACAAAGTATGAAGAAAGCGTATGTATTTCCCGGACAGGGAGCACAGTTTGTCGGCATGGGCAAAGACCTTTATCAGGCAAACGAATCTTGCAAAGACATGTTTGAAAAAGCCAACGAAATACTTGGTTTCAGAATAACGGACATAATGTTTGAGGGAACGGACGAGCAGTTGAAGCAGACGAATGTCACACAGCCCGCCATATTCCTTCATTCGGTGATATTGGCCCATGCTTTGGGCGAAGGGTTTGCACCCGACATGGTTGCGGGACATTCGCTGGGAGAGTTTTCAGCCCTTGTTGCGGCAAAGGCCATGGGATTCGAAGACGGATTGCGTCTTGTTGCCGCAAGAGCGGGCGCGATGCAGAAGGCATGCGAGGCAAAACCGAGCACAATGGCGGCCATAATAGGTTTGAGCGATGAGAAAATAGAAGAGGTTTGTATCTCCATAGACGATGTTGTGGTTCCCGCAAACTACAATTGTCCTGGACAGCTGGTCATTTCCGGAACGATTGAAGGCGTGAACAAGGCATGTGAAATCCTCAAGGCCGAAGGAGCAAAAAGGGCTTTGCCTCTAAAGGTCGGAGGAGCGTTCCATTCTCCTTTGATGGAGCCTGCAAGAGTTGAGCTTGCAAGTGCGATAGAAAAGACGGACATACACCGTCCTGTCTGTCCGATATATCAGAACGTCAACGCCAAGGCGGTTACCGACCCTGCGGAAATAAAGGAGAATCTGGTAAAGCAGCTGACAAGTCCGGTAAGATGGACACAGATATCCAAGGCAATGGTTGAAGACGGAGCCGATACTTTCATAGAGGTAGGTCCGGGACAGGTTCTTCAGGGTCTTATAAAGAAGGTAAAGGCCGATGCGTCATTCAGTTCGGCAAGCATTTGAAAAAAGATTCGTACGATGAGTTGTTTTCAGGAACTTTTGTTGAAAAGACAGAGCGACCGCAAATACAGCGACAGACCTGTCGAAAAGGAGAAGATAGAACAGTGCATTGAGGCTGTTCGTTTGTCGCCTTCGGCCTGCAATTCCCAGCCATGGACGCTTGTTGTAGTGGACGAAAGGGAGACATTGTTGAGAATAAGGCAGGCAACGGCGAGTATGGGCATGAACAAGTTCGTTTTCCAGGCGCCGGTGATTGTTGCGGTGGTTCTGGAAAAGGCCAATCTCACCGCTTCCATAGGTTCGGTCATAAAGGACAAGGAATATCCTTTATTGGACATTGGAATTGCGGCGAACAACTTTTGCATGCAGGCAGCGGATTTGGGCCTTGGCAGTTGCATGATAGGCTGGTTCAACGAGAAAAAGGTAAAGGAAATACTGTCAATACCTGACAACAGACGTGTTCCCTTGCTCATATCCCTCGGATACTCGGAAGCGACCCTAAGACAAAAGATACGCAAAAGCAAAGGGAAAATGTGCAGATACAATTCCTACAAACAGTCCATCGGTTCATAGAAACGTAATAACAGTTTAATTAAATAATAGTCGGCAATGATAACAAACAACTTTTCAAACCGTCACAACGGTCCTCAGGATGAAGACCTTGAAAAAATGTTGAAGGTTATAGGAGTGAAAAGTCTTGAGGAGCTTATAGACAAGACGATTCCAAAAAAAATAAGATTTGATAAGCCGTTGGATTTACCTGAAGGCATGAACGAGTATGAGTACATCGGCATGTTGAAATCAATGGCCTCAAAAAACAAGCTTTATTCCTCTTACATCGGTCAGGGATACTACAATAGCATTGTTCCTGCCGTATTGCAGAGAAACATATTGGAGAATCCGGGATGGTACACCTCATACACGCCTTACCAGGCCGAGATATCGCAGGGACGTCTGGAGACTTTGTTCACCTTTCAGACTGCCGTATGTTCACTGACTGCCATGCCGTTGTCCAATGCTTCGCTGTTGGACGAGGCTACCGCATGTGCCGAAGCGATGCTTATGTTCTACGGTTCCAGAAGCAGGGAGCAGCAAAAGAACAATGTAAACAGGTTTTTCGTGTCCGAGGACTTGTTCGTTCAGTCGATAGACGTGATAAAGACCAGAGCGTTGCCGCGAAACATAGAGATAGTAATCGGCAAGGCTGAAGAGACCAAACTGGACAAGTCGTTCTTCGGAGCTATTGTTCAATATCCCGACAGGAACGGAGAAATAAAGGATTGCAGAGACTTCATTGCTGCGGCCAAAGCTGAAAACGTATTTGTTGCAGTGGTTGCCGACCTTATGAGTTTGGCTCTTCTGACTCCTCCGGGTGAGTTCGGAGCGGACTGTGTTTGCGGTTCGGCTCAGAGATTCGGCTGTCCGATGAGCTTCGGAGGCCCTTCCGCAGCTTATTTCGCCTGCACGGAAACATTCAAAAGAACAATGCCGGGAAGAATAGTTGGACAGACTTTGGACGCTCAAGGAAACAAGGCCTTCAGACTTGCACTGCAGACAAGAGAACAGCACATCAAGAGGGAGAAGGCTACGTCCAACATCTGTACAGCTCAAGCCCTTGTCGCCATTATGGCCGGACAATACGCCGCATGGCACGGAGAGGACGGCATAAAGAAGATTGCACAAGATATCAACAACAATGCAAGGATTATTGCCGAAACGGCGGAGAAATACGGTTACAAACAATTGAACGAATCGTTCTTCGACACAATCAGACTGCTCTGTCCGGCGGATGCCGCAAAGGTTTGTCAAACAGCAGTCGAAAACAAGATGAACTTCAACCTTATCGACAAGAACACTATAAGCATCTCGGTCGATGAAACCGTGGGCGAAAAGGAATTGAACGCCATATTGAATGTATTGGCTCAAGCTGCATCCAAACCTTTTGCGCAACCAAAAACAGAAACAAAGGAATCCATACCTGCCGGTTTGAAAAGACAGTCCGCATTCCTCACCCAGAAAATATTCAATGCCTATCACTCCGAAACGGCCATGATGAGGTATCTGAAGAAAATGGAAGTAAAGGATCTTTCCTTGAACAGGGCGATGATTCCTCTTGGTTCCTGCACCATGAAACTCAATGCGGCAATAGAGATGATTCCTTTCACATGGATGGAATTCACAAACATACATCCTTTTGTACCAAAGGATCAGGCTCAAGGCTACTATGAGATGATTGAAGACATGAACCAAATTCTCTCAAAGATTACCGGATTTGCCAGAATGAGCTTTCAGCCAAACTCCGGTGCGGCAGGAGAATATGCGGGTCTTACAACGATAAGGAATTATCAGAGGGCAAACGGACAGTCCGACAGAACGGTTTGTCTAATACCTGCATCCGCTCACGGAACCAACCCTGCATCGGCTGCAATGGCGGGAATGCAGATAGTGGTCATAAAGACGACAGCCGAAGGCGAAATAGACATAGAAGATTTGAGGCAGAAGGCGGAAGAAAACAAGGAAAAGCTCTCATGCCTTATGATAACATATCCGTCAACTCACGGAGTATTTGAAGAAGGTATTATAGACATCATAGACATCATTCACAAGAATGGCGGATTGGTTTACATGGATGGAGCCAACATGAACGCTCAGGTCGGTCTTACCTCACCTGGATTCATGGGAGCGGACGTTTGTCACCTCAATCTCCACAAATCATTTGCAATGCCTCACGGTGGTGGCGGCCCGGGAGTAGGTCCTATCGGATGCACCGCCCAATTGGCCGACTATCTTCCTACACACTCCGTTGTCGGAACGGGTTCCGAAAAAGGTACTCCGGTGTCCGCATCTCCTTTCGGTAGCGCGGGACTGTTACCGATAACCTACGGATATTTGAAAATGCTCGGAAGGGAAGGTCTGGAAAAAGCAACGACTTATGCAATCCTTAATGCAAACTACATGAGGGCAAGGATAGCAACGGCATACAACATACTGTACACCGGAAAAGAAGGAATGTGTGCACATGAGTTCATCATGGACTGCAACCAGTTCTCCCTGACTTCCGGAGTTCAGTGCGGAGACATTGCGAAACGTCTTATGGACTACGGATTCCATGCTCCTACCGTGGCATTCCCCGTTCACGGAACTCTAA
>DXGG01000006.1 GCA_019114015.1 Candidatus Onthomorpha intestinigallinarum
TGTAAATAAATTTGATACCTTTGCAAAAAACAACACACAGAACGGCAAAAATGAAGAAAATAAACCTTAAGGAGGTGTTCTCTCCCAAGTTCTTCGAACTGGTGGCAGGCAAATCCTATTCCAGAGAACTGTTTGCAAAAGACCTTACGGCGGGAATAATAGTCGGAATCGTCGCCATACCCCTGGCCATAGCCTTCGCCATAGCCTCGGGTGTCAGTCCGCAGCAGGGACTGATAACGGCAATAGTGGCAGGCATAATAATATCCGTTTTCGGAGGCTCGCACGTGCAGATAGGCGGCCCTACGGGGGCGTTCATCGTCATCATCGTCGGGGTGATAGCCCAATACGGAATGGGAGGGCTTATGATTGCAACCGTAATGGCAGGTATCATACTCATCGTCATGGGACTGCTCAAGATAGGCGACATAATAAAGTTCATGCCCTACCCCATCATCGTCGGCTTTACCTCGGGTATTGCGCTGGTTATTTTCTCTACGCAGATGAAGGACTTTTTCGGCCTTACCGCCTTGGACGGTTCGGAATTGAAAGTGCCGTCCGATTTCATAGACAAGTGGATATGCTATTTCAAGCACATAAGCACCATAAACCCTTTGGCCACGGCAATGGCCGTGTTTACGGTTGCAATCAGCTTTCTGTGGAACCGCGTGACCAAGGTCGTGCCCGGCTCGCTCATTGCGATAATAATATGTACGGCAGCTTCCGTTGTTTTGCAGCACTACGGCATGGAGGTTGCGACAATAGGCAACGTCTATCCCGAACTCAGAGACAACGTATCCCTTCCCTCCTTCACCGTTCCGCACATAGACCTTGCCACGCTCAGGATGCTCATATCGCCTGCCTTTACCATAGCCGTACTGTGTGCGATAGAAAGCCTGCTTTCGGCAATGGTGGCCGACGGAGCGACAGGCCGAAAACACAACTCCAACACCGAACTGATAGCTCAGGGAATGGCCAACTTCGTCATTCCTTTCTTCGGAGGAATACCCGCAACGGGAGCGATAGCAAGAACGATGGCCAACATAAACAACGGAGGCCGCACCCCGGTGGCAGGCATGGTGCATGCCGTATTCCTGCTGTTGGTTTATCTGTTCCTCATGCCTCTTGCGGCAAACATACCCTTTGCATGTCTGGCGGGAATACTGGTAGTGGTGTCTTACAACATGAGCGAGTGGCGTTCATTCAAGGGTCTGCTCAAGAATCCCAAAAGCGACGTTGTGGTATTGCTCATAACCTTTTTCCTTACCGTTGTATTCGACCTCACGATAGCGATAGAGGTGGGTCTTCTGATTGCCTTCGTCCTTTTCATCAAGCGTGTGATGGAGACATCGAGCATAACCGTCATAGAGGAAGAGCTTCAGAGGACGGAGGATCCCGAATCCGAAAGGGTGTATGAAAAAGTCGGCAGGGAGGTTCAGATATACGAAATAGACGGTCCTTTCTTCTTCGGCATAGCAAACAAATTCGACGAGTTGAGTTCCGAAACCAAGAACAAGAAACCCAAGATAAGAATAGTGAGGATGAGGAAGGTGCCTTTCATAGACTCCACGGGACTCAAGAACCTCAAAAGCCTTTGCGACAAAAGCAGGAAGGAAAGGATTCAAATCATACTCAGCGGAGTCCGACCCGAGGTTTATCAGGTATTGGAGCACAGCGGATTTGTCGATTACCTCGGAAAGGAATACATCTTCGACCATATATCCAAGGCTTTGGACAAGGCAAACGAAATGACGGGCGGTGAGAACAAAAACAGTCTTCAAGGTGAGTAGGCAAAAGAACAGTCTCGTTTTTTCCGCTCTCTGCATATTGTGCACAGGACTTGCAGTGACAAGCTGCATTGTGGGAGTATCGGACATAAGTCCCTCCACGGCCTTGAGGGTGCTTGCCGAAAGGCTGCTGTTTCTCAACTCTGCTGCAACAGGTGTGGATGAGGGAACGGAATACATAATAATGAACATTCGTCTGCCAAGAGTGCTTTTCGCACTTGTCGCAGGCAGCGGACTGTCCGTGTGCGGCCTTGCCTTTCAGGCCATTTTCCGCAATCCGCTGTCCGATCCGTATGTTTTGGGCGTAAGTTCGGGTGCATCATTCGGGGCTGCCCTTGCCATAATACTCGGACTGGAATCGTCCCTGTTCGGACTGAGCGGACTGAGCTTTCTTTCCGCACTTGTGACGGTAATGCTGATAATAAAGATAGCAAGCTACGGCAACAGGATACACACCACCACCCTGCTGCTTGCCGGAATATCCATAAACTTCCTTATTTCGGCAATCATATCTCTTATGCTCATACTGAATCAGGAGCAGATGGACAAGATAATATTCTGGACAATGGGCAGTCTGTCATACGTCACATACGGAAATGTGCTCACCGCCTTTGTTGCGGTGATGCTCGGCACGGGCGTTGTGGCGTT
Source organism: Candidatus Onthomorpha intestinigallinarum (assembly GCA_019114015.1). Taxonomy (GTDB): domain Bacteria; phylum Bacteroidota; class Bacteroidia; order Bacteroidales; family P3; genus Onthomorpha; species Onthomorpha intestinigallinarum. The sequence continues at coordinate 2,433 of DXGG01000006.1, forward strand.
CAATGCAAGGCCTTTGAATGCAATGCTGATAGACTCCCAGAGTGCGACGACGCTCGGCGTGAACGTGGAAAGGACAAAACGAGCGATATTGCTTGTATGCACCCTTATGGTTGCGGTGATAGTGGCATACAGCGGAGTGATAGGCTTCATAGGTCTGGTAGTCCCGCACATGGTAAGGCTGTGCATGGGAAGCGACAACAGAAGGCTTATACCCTATTCCATTGTCGGGGGAATGATTTTCATGCTTGCCTCCGACCTGCTGTCCCGAATGCTGATACCGCCTTCGGAAATACCGGTGGGAAGCATAACCGCCCTGATAGGCTCCCCATTTTTCATATTCCTGTTGTTTAATGCAAAAAAACGTCTGAACAAATGATAGAGGTATCGCATCTGAACTATACGGCAGGCAAAAGGAAAATCCTTTCGGACATTTCCTTTCACATGAAGAACAGAGGCTTTTACGGCATTGTGGGAAACAACGGCTCGGGAAAGACTACCCTTGTCAGATTTCTTTCCGGAATAATCAACGTTCCGGACAACACCATAAGGATAATGGGCAGGGACATCAACTCCTACTCGCACAAAACTCTTGCAAGACATATCGCATTGGTTCCTCAGCATACCGGTCTCATGTTCGATTTCTCGGCACATCAGATAGTGCTGATGGGACGCATGCCTTATCAGAAACCTCTTCATGCGGACAGCGAACAGGACCTTGAAACGGTGAGGGACTGCATGACAAAGACCAACACATGGCACCTAAGGGACATGAACGTCAACAATCTGAGCGGCGGAGAATTCCAAAGGGTGATAATCGCAAGGGCTCTGGCACAGCAGACGCCCATTCTGTTTTTGGACGAGGCCGTATCCAATCTGGACATACATCATCAGATTGAGATAATGGACCTGTTGAAAAGAATCAATGCCGAATCCGAAACATGCATAGTGATGATTCTGCACGACTTGAACCTCGCAATGCAATACTGCGACGAACTTCTGGCATTGAAGGAAGGCTCTTTGGAGGCTTTCGGACCGACGGAAGAGATACTGACAGAGGAGAACATCGGAAGGATATTCGATGTCAAAGCTTCTCTTGTGCGATACGGTTCGGAGGATAAAAGACACATAATAATCTCAAGGCTTTGAAAATGTTTTTTCTTCAGAATCCGTTTTTTTTCTTTTCTGAAGACATTTTCACGCAATTTGATTCTGTCAAGCGGAATCAAAGAAACAAAAAAAAGCATCGGAATCATAACTCCGACGCCTTGTGATTATCTCAATCTTTCAGAAGCTCTGACCAGTTGCTCGTCCTTTTTGATAGCCCTTTGAGCAGACATGAAGAACAGTACCTGCGCTATAGGGAAATACGAAGCCAGTGCATAAACCGACTTGACCATGCTTATGGAATGCGAACTGAAATAGTTCTCCTGCGAAGGGACTATGTACAAAAACAGAAGCGCAACGTATATCACGCTCAAAAGAAAGCCCACGGCGGTAATCTTCAACTGCAACGGCCTGTTCCTGTAAAGGAAAATCGAAACCGTTGCCAAAAGTCCCAAGACTACGGTAAATATCACTCCGAACCATTCGACCGACAACTGCGGCAGCACAGTGGCATCAGCCGAGAGCTTTTCAGGTATCAGATTGTATTCCAATGCCCCGTAGTTCTGCGTTTCAAAAATCGCCAACGGGAAAAAAAATCCAAGCACCGAACAAAGCAGTGCCAGAAAAAGCCATAATGTCTGTATTCTCTGTATCATTGCTGCAATTGTTTGAAACACAACAAGCCCAAGGACTGATGTTCTTGAGCTTGTTGCCTTGTTAATCAATCATTTTCATTAATACATTCCCGGCATTCCCGCTGGAGAGGCAGGCACTGCAGGTGTTTCTTCCTTTATTTCCGAAATTACGCATTCGGTTGTAAGAATCATCGAAGCGATTGAAGCCGCATTCTCTATGGCTACCCTTGCCACCTTGGTAGGGTCTATGACGCCTGCCGCATGCAAGTCTTCATATTGTTCGGTTCTTGCGTTGAAGCCGAAGTCTCCCTTCATCTCCTTAACCTTGTTTACTACAACCGAACCTTCAAGGCCGGCATTCTCCACGATTTGACGCAAAGGTTCTTCCAAAGCCCTTCTTACTATCTGGATACCTGTCGTCTCGTCTTCGTTTTCGCCTTTCACCTTGTCCAAAGCAGAGATGGCTCTGATGAATGCCACACCGCCTCCGGGGATTATACCCTCTTCCAATGCGGCTCTTGTTGCGTTCAAGGCATCATCGAATCTGTCTTTCTTCTCCTTCATTTCCACCTCGGAGGCTGCTCCAACGTATATTACGGCCACTCCTCCTGCCAATTTGGCAAGTCTTTCCTGCAATTTCTCCCTGTCATAGTCGGAAGTGGTCTTTTCTATCTGGGCACGGATTTGGTTTACCCTTGCCTTTATGGCCTCCTTGTCGCCGGCACCTGAAACTATTGTCGTATTGTCCTTGTCAACGGTTATCTTCTGTGCAGAACCCAACATGCTCAAGTCGGCATCCTCCAATTTGTAACCTTTTTCCTCTGAAATAACGGTACCTCCCGTCAAAACGGCTATGTCTTCCAACATCTCCTTTCTTCTGTCACCGAATCCAGGAGCCTTTACGGCAACAATCTTCAACGAACCTCTCAAACGGTTTACGACCAATGTCGCCAAAGCTTCGCCTTCTATATCCTCGGAGATAATCAACAATCCCCTGCCCGTCTGTACGGTCTTCTCAAGGATTGGAAGGAATTCCTTAAGATTTGAAATCTTCTTGTCGTAAATCAATATGAAAGGATTCTCGTATGTAGCCTCCATCTTCTCCGTGTTTGTAACAAAGTATGGAGAAAGGTATCCTCTGTCGAACTGCATACCCTCCACAACCTTTACGGTGGTATCCAATCCCTTTGCCTCCTCTATTGTTATCACACCCTCTTTCTTCACCTTGTCCATGGCTTCGGCTATCATCTGACCGATGAACTTGTCGTTGTTTGCGGAAATGGTTGCAACCTGTTCAACCTTTTCCTTTGCCTTGCCTATCTCTCTCGAACGTTTTTTCAAGTCCTTTACTACTATTTCGACCGCTTTGTCTATACCACGCTTCAAATCCATTGGATTTGCGCCCGCAGTAACGTTCTTTATTCCCGTGTTCACTATTGCCTGTGCAAGAACCGTAGCCGTAGTAGTACCGTCACCGGCCTGGTCGTTGGTCTTGGATGCAACCTCTTTCACAAGCTGTGCTCCCATGTTCTGGATTTGGTCTTCCAATTCTATCTCCTTGGCAACCGTAACACCGTCCTTGGTGATGTGAGGTGCGCCGAACTTCTTGTCTATTATTACGTTTCTGCCCTTAGGTCCTAAAGTTACCTTAACCGCATTTGCCAATGCGTCAACGCCTTTTCTCAAATGTTCTCTCGAATCTGCGTTGAATGTTATGTTCTTTGCCATATCTTTATATGTTTTTAATTCCGTTTTTGTTGATTAAATAACTGCGTAAATATCGTTTTCTCTCATTATGAGGTAATCCACACCGTCTATGTTGATTTCAGTGCCGGAGTATTTGCCGTAAAGAATCTTGTCACCGACCTTTACAGTCATGGGCTCGTCCTTTTTGCCGGCGCCGACGGCAACAACTTCGCCCGTCATCGGTTTTTCCTTTGCCGTATCAGGTATGATTATTCCTGAAGCCGTCTTTTGTTCTGCTTCCGCAGGTTTTACCAAAACTCTGTCTGCTAACGGTTTTACTTTTACTTTTGTCATTTTTTTGATCTCCTATTCTTTGGTTCTTAATTTCTTTTCATCTCTTTCGTCCATCGGACAAACTGCCCATATAAGGCCAAAATCATGCCAAAACATTTTTTCTGTCATTTTGACATGATTTGTCTGCATTACAAGAAAAAAGGTCATCATTTGACTGACGACCTTTGCCTGTTTTGTTTGTATGTATTGGATTCTTACTACTTCAATGCTGCCAACTGTTCCTTGAGCAATGCTATCTTCTGCTCGGAATCCGACAGCTTTTTCCTTTCAGCCTCCACTATGTTGGTCGGAGCCTTGCTGACAAAGCTTTCATTCGACAGTTTTTTCATGACGGACGCCCTGAAACCTTCATAATACTTTATGTCGGCCTCTATCTTTCTTTTTTCCTCATCCTTGTCCACGCTGCCGGTCAACGGAATGAAGAACTCTGTCGTTCCAACCATCTTTGCTATCGCACCGCCGACTTTTTCGGAGGTGGATTCAAATCTTTTCAGGTTACACATCTTGCTTATTATGTCCGCATATTCGGCAAGCGTTCCGGATTCCCTGCCGTTGGAATAATAAACCTCCAATGCGACCTTCTGGGCTATGTTCTTCTCGTTTCTTACCGTCCTTACTCCCGCTATGAATTCCTGAACGAAAGCGAAGCATTCCAATACCGCATCATCCCTTTCGGTTCCGCACGGCATGGAGGAAAGCATCAGAAAGTCATCCTCTTTTCTCTGACGTATCATGTGATATATCTCCTCGGTGACAAAAGGCATGAAAGGATGCAGAATCTTCATCAGACGCTCGAAAATGTCGAGTGTCCTCTCATAGGTTTCGGAATCTATCGGTGATTGATAGGCCGGCTTTATTATTTCAAGATACCATGAACAGAAATCGTCCCAAATGAACTTGTAAACGGTCATCAAGGCCTCGGACAACTTGTAATTGGAGAAGTCTTTTTCCAGTTCGCACAATGTTGCGTTCATTTTGGCCTCGAACCATTCCACTGCCTTTCGCGAGCTGTCGGGTTGTGGCAATTGTTCCACCTTCCACGACTTTACAAGTCTCAAGGCATTCCATATCTTGTTGGAAAAGTTCCTGCCCTGTTCGCAATAGCTCTCATCAAAAGGCAAGTCGTTGCCCGCCGGAGAGGCAAGCAGCATGCCCATTCTCACTCCGTCGGCTCCATAGCGGTCCATAAGCTCTATAGGGTTGGGACTGTTGCCAAGGCTCTTGCTCATCTTCCTTCCAAGTTTGTCTCTTACTATGCCCGTAAAATAAACATTTCTGAAAGGAACCTCTTTCCTGTATTCCAATCCTGCCATAATCATCCTGGCCACCCAGAAGAATATTATCTCAGGAGCAGTAATCAAATCATCCGTAGGATAGTAATATCTTATCTGGTCATTGTCCGGATGACGTATGCCATCGAATACCGATATCGGCCACAACCATGATGAAAACCATGTATCGAGAACGTCCTCATCCTGTTTCAGGTCCGCCGAGGTATAGTTTTCTTCAGGGAAACGCTCGCGAGCCTTTGCCAAAGCCTCCTCCAAAGTCTTTGCAACTACGACTTCTCTGTTCGGAAGGTAGTATGCAGGTATCCTCTGCCCCCACCACAACTGTCTTGATATGCACCAGTCCTTTACATTCTCCATCCAGTGACGGTAAACGTTCTTGAACTTTGCCGGATGAAACCTTATGGTGTCGTTCATCACAACCTCAAGAGCCGGTTTGGCCAGTTTTTCCATCCTTACGAACCATTGCAATGACAATTTCGGCTCTATGACCGCGTTGGTCCTTTCCGAACAGCCTATCTTGTTGTTGTAATCCTCTATCTTGAATACAAGGCCTGCCTCTTGCAGATCTTCCACTATTTTCCTGCGGCAGTCGAAGCGGTCCATCGAAGCATAAACGCCGCCGTTATCGTTAAGCGTTCCGTTGTCGTTGAATATGTCTATCACATCCAGCTTGTGCTTCAATCCGAGGTTGTAGTCGTTCACATCATGTGCAGGAGTTATCTTCAATGCTCCCGTTCCGAATTCCCTGTCAACGTACTCGTCGAATATGACAGGCACACTGCGACCTACCAAAGGCACAATCAGTCTTTTGCCTTTCAACGACGAGTATCTTTCATCCTCGGGATGTACGCATACAGCAGTATCTCCCAATATGGTTTCGGGACGTGTTGTGGCAACAACCACGAATTCTTCGCTGTTTTCTATCTTGTACTTTAGGTAATACAGCTTTGAGTTCTGTTCCTTGAAAATAACCTCCTCATCACTCAAAGCTGTCAGTGCGACAGGGTCCCAGTTGACCATCCTTACACCACGATATATCAATCCTTTATCATAAAGGTCGACAAATACGTCTATGACCGATTCGTACAAAGCCTCTTCCATCGTGAAGCGGGTCCTGTCCCAGTCACATGAGGCACCCAGTTTTTTCAGTTGCTGCAATATTATGCCGCCGTGCTTTTCCTTCCAGTCCCACGCATGTGCAAGGAACTCCTCGCGTGAAAGGTCCTGTTTGTTTATTCCCTCCTCCTTGAGCTTGGCTACCACCTTGGCCTCCGTTGCAATCGAGGCATGATCCGTACCAGGCACCCAGCAGGCATTGAATCCTTTCATCCTTGCCCTTCTGACCAATACATCCTGAATGGTGTTGTTGAGCATGTGTCCCATGTGCAACACTCCAGTGACATTGGGCGGAGGAATAACTATCGTAAAAGCTTTTCTGCCGTCGGGTTGAGAGGCAAAGCACTTGTTGTTCATCCATTTAGCATACCATTTGTCTTCTATGGCTTTAGCCTCATACTTGCTTGCAATCTCTGTCATAAATACAATATCTTACTTCTTTACTGAAAAAATCATCGGCAAAAGTACAAAAAAAAATTGGCGTTGAGCGCTCTTCTTCGACATGTTATTAAAACGAAACCCAAGAATCTGAAAAGAGCAATACCACAAATGCACAATCCATCAATTCATGTACAAAAAACAGTAAAACATATACAGTCACGTATAACAATAGGGTGTAATTTTGTCTCTTATACAAAAGAGACAATTCAAAGCGTTATGAGAATCAGATTAGTTTTTTTAATTGTAGCATTATCATTAAACATTGCAAACATCATGGCACAGGAAAAAATCAAACAGACGGCAGGACGCGATCAGCTCGGCGGATTTGCTCCTAAATTCGCGGAATTAAACGATGACGTCCTTTTCGGAGAGGTATGGAGCCGCACAGACAAGCTCGGCTTAAGAGACCGCAGCATTGTAACCATAACCTCGCTGATAAGTCAGGGAATTACGGACAATTCACTTATTTACCATCTCCAGAGTGCGAAACAAAACGGTGTAACCCGCACAGAAATAGCGGAAATACTTACGCATATAGGCTTCTATGCAGGATGGCCAAAGGCTTGGGCCGCATTCCGAATGGCAAAGGATGTATGGGCCGAAGACGATAAGGACAATGATGCAAAAAGCCAGTTTCAGCGTGAAATGATTTTTCCGATAGGTGAACTGAACAGCGGATATGCAGACTATTTTTCGGGCAACAGTTATCTGGCAGCGATATCCCAAAGTCAGGTGACGATATATAACGTTACGTTTGAACCCTCTTGCAGAAACAACTGGCACATACACCGCGCGGACAAAGGCGGCGGACAAATGCTTATAGGCGTTGCAGGAAGAGGATGGTATCAGCAGGAAGGGCAACCTGCAGTAGAAATCCTTCCGGGAACAGTCATACACATCCCTGCCAATGTAAAGCACTGGCACGGTGCAGCCTCCGACAGCTGGTTCTCTCACCTTGCATTCGAGATAGAGGGCGAAAACACCTCCAATCAATGGCTTGAACCTGTTTCGAAGGAAGAATACGACCGTCTGAAATAACGGAAAAACAAATACATAAATCTGACAAACAAAAAAGAAGAGAGACTTAAACAAATCCCTCTTCTTTTTTTTACACTAATAAGATTAACCCTTACTTCATATATTCCCTGAAGAAACGTTCAATCCTGTCAAAAGGTATGACATCCATATTGTCGTACAAATCGATATGATTTGCTCCCGGCAAGACAAGCAAGTGTTTGTTGTCTCCTTTCAGTTTCTTGAAAGCATCCTCACTGAAATAGCGTGAGTGAGCCTTTTCCCCGTGAATCATCAACACGGCACTGCGTATTTCATCGCTGTATGCGAGCAAAGGCATATTGATGAAGGAAAGCGAGGATGTCCTGTTCCATCCACCGTTGGAATTTAGAGAACGCTTGTGATAACCTCTCGGGGTCTTGTAATAGGCATGATAATCCCTGACAAACTGAGGAGCATCCGACGGGAGAGGATCGACCACACCGCCTGCCAAAGCGTAAGTACCCTTTGCATAATCCTCACTGCGCTGGGCATTCAACTCCTTGCGCAATTCGTAACGCGCATCCTCATCCATGGCATCAAAATAACCATTGGCGTTGACACGGCTCATGTCATACATCGTGCTGGTTACTGTAGCCTTGATGCGGGTGTCAACAGCCGCGGCATTGAGTGCAAAACCGCCCCAGCCGCATATGCCTATTATGCCTATGCGTTCACTGTCCACATCCGAACGGGAACATAGATAGTCAACGGCTGCACAAAAATCCTCTGTGTTTATGTCCGGTGAAGCCACAAAACGCGGTTCTCCTCCGCTTTCACCCGTAAACGAAGGGTCAAAGGCAATGGTCAAAAAACCACGCTCGGCAAGAGTTTGTGCATACAAACCGGAGGATTGCTCCTTGACAGCTCCGAAAGGACCGCATACAGCCAAAGCTGGCAATGGTCCGTCCGCATCCTTGGGAACATACAAATCCGCAACAAGAGTGATGCCATAACGGTTGTGAAAACTAACCTTGGAATGAAACACCTTGTCGCTTTCGGGAAATACCTTGTCCCATTCTTTCGTAACATTCAATTCCTTATCCATAACACTTTTCGTTTTGTTTGATTGTTCAACCATCATTTCTCCGTTTATACATGCAGTGCCCTGCATACACATGCAACTAAACGCAATGCACATGTTTAAAGCTATTCTGTTCATCCTACAATATTTTTTACAAAATTACATGTGTCGATATTACAATCCGATAGATAAATTACAGTTGTTTTTACCATTATTACGGAAATATACCTACATATTCCATTGCAGAAAAAAGGAAATTGATTACCTTTGTCCTCAAACACAAAGGAAAAATGAACGACGTACTCGACTTGGTCAGCGTGGAACAGTACAACAGGCTTTTCGGTCTTGACACCTTGCATCCCCTAATAAGCGTGATAGATTTGAACACTGCCACAAAAAGAGCGGACTATACCTGTTGGCAATACGGCATTTACGCCGTTTATCTGAAAATGGAAAAGCAATGCGACATAATGTACGGACGCACGCCCTATGACTATCAGGAGGGAACAATCGTATGTTTCGCTCCGGGACAGTCAACGGAAATAAACCTCAAAAACAACAGGACAAGACAAAACGTCCTCGGCGTGCTTTTTCATCCCGATTTTATCAAGGGCACTTCGCTCAACAGAACAATAGGACGATATTCCTTCTTTTCATACAAGGTAAACGAAGCATTGCATTTGTCGGCAGAGGAACGGGACACTGTGATAGACTGCATGAGGATTATGCAGAAAGAACTAAAGTACGGTACGGACAAACACAGCAAGACACTGTTGGCAAACAATCTTGAACTGCTTCTCAATTACTGCATGAGATTCTACGAACGTCAGTTTGCAACACGTACAAACGTCTCAAACGGCATAATGGATAAATTCGACAACATATTGAATGCTTACTTCGACGGTCATGCGGCTGAAGCCAACGGACTTCCTTCGGTAAAATACTTCGCCGACAAGCTTTGTCTGTCGTCCAACTACTTCGGAGACCTGCTCAAAAAGATGACAGGCAAAAGTCCGAAAGAATACATCAACGACAAAGTGATAGAAACGGCCAAGGAAAAAATGTCAGTCACCGAAGAAAGCATATCGCAAATAGCCTATTCGCTCGGATTCAACTATCCCCAGCACTTCTGCCGAATGTTCAAGGAACATGTAGGCTGTACTCCAGGACAGTACCGTACCAATTTACGCTCAGGTGTCGGCTGTGCCGCAAACTGAACGCATAGTGCGGTCCGAAACCCTGTCTTTTTCTTCTACGCACCCTATAAGCAGAGGTGAGGCGGGATTATGCAATTCAAACCGTCTTGTCGCCTTTTCTCCGTCCGCATTGGCATAACAATACACGCAAGCATGCGGACAAGTGTCGTACTCGCCTATATCCACGCTTTGTATGCATCCGCACTCCCTGCGCTGGTTTCGGTCCTTTGAAGCACAAACCTTTTTACCCAAAAGCTCCCCTATCAGTTGCCCGTCTATGCAACTGCCGTGAGCAATGCCCACGGCCTCCAAATCTGCGGCTTCGGCACATGACCGGACTCTCATGCCACAAGTCCCGGCAACAGATACGAATCCTTTGGCAAGGTGTAGCATATCATCCATGCACATATCCTTGTATGCGATATTACTCATGTTGCGTTGTGTCTTATTGTACATGTCAATAAAACTTATGATGCATGTATCGGTATATCCTTCCAGTTGCCGGGCCAGATGAGCAAAACAATCCACATGATATTCCCTCGAAAAGACATCTGTCAATATCACAGGGTCGTATCTCCAAATGACACGCCTTGCCCCTATCATGTCCGAAAGTCTTTTGAACGTTTCCACAACATCCGCCTTGCAAGGCACATTGCGTTCAATAAGAGAATCGTATGGGTTGAGTGTGAATTGGAAATAATACATATATTCTTTCAGACGGTCCAAACGAGACAACATCGGCAAAGGGTTTTTGCTCCAGAATACAATGCAGTCCACAAACTCGGGTAAAAGCACAATCCTGCTTATACTACGCCTGTCAAAAGGATTCCTTACGCAGACAAAACCTGCCTCTATTCTGTTGAAAAACCAATCGGAAAAGAAAGCAGGTATGTCTGTCCGTCTGCTTACGCTTAGAATCATAGTGTTTTTTAAATTCTACCGCTTGACAACCTTTTTCTTTACGGAACCTCTATCTGTGTTTATGTTGACTATGTAAACACCGTCCGTCAAAAAGCTTATGTCCAAACTGTAAACATTGCCTCCAATCTTTTCTGCCTTTATCAACCTGCCCTGAATGTCCATAAGCTCTATGTCGATTATCTTGTAATCGCTCCTTATTTCGCATTTGCCATCTGTCGGATT
>DXGG01000057.1 GCA_019114015.1 Candidatus Onthomorpha intestinigallinarum
CCTAACCTCTAATATCGCAAAAAATATGTTTTTATTATCAACAATCCGAAATTCCCGTCACATATCCCGTTAGATGAAACCTTGTTTTGGAAAAATCTTTTCAGAAGACATTTTTTTGTTTTCTGAAAAGAAAAAAATGAAACTTGGATTCACTTTTTTCTTACGGCCGTAAACTGGGCCGAAACCTCTTTCAACAGCGGCATAACATCTTCGGGATTGACCGTCCCGGAATACAAATCCCGTTTTGTTTCTTCATCCAGGGCCTTTGCCGTGAAAACGCCTTCAACGTTTTCGGAAGTGTAGTCCCTTATCGTAAGTGTTCCGCAGACGACGGAGTATTGTCTGTTGTCGGAAGGGTCTTTGTATGAAACGGTATTTGAAACCGTTTCCGCATTGTCCATACAGATTCCTATCGAATCCGCGGTGGAGCACAGGCCCAACGTGTATTTTTTCACCGCCTTGCCTTCAAAGCGGATTTGAATCCCATCCGTTCCGCTCCTTCCTTCGATTAAGGTACTGGAGTTGTCGTAAACGAATTCCGTAACGGGATAATGATATGTGTCATTGACTATTGTCAGATCCAGAATTCCGTTGGTCGCATCCGATTCCTCGTTGCTGCATGAGAAAAACAGGAAAGAGACGGCCAATGCCAACGCAAAAACGATGTTTTTCATGGTTAAAAGGGTTGACCTTGACTTAGTTTATATCTGTACCTATTGCCGTGAAACTTCCGCTTATTTCAACCAGACTGTTTGCCAGAGACTCCAAATCTATGTCGCCTCCTATCAGTTCGGATTTCAAAGCGTGGGCGGAGAAACTGCCTTTTATTTTGGACGATGAATAGGAAGAAATGTCCAATTCCCCGTAAACGGATGTCGTACTCTCCTTTGTCAAATCTCCGGAAGGAGCGTACATTACCGTATTGTCCATACTCAAAATGTTTCCAATGTTACCTATTGCGGAAAACAGGTTGTCGCCCAGTCCGAGGACGTATTTTCCTTGCGATTCGCCCTTGAACGTTATCATAACGGAATGCGATATGTTTGTGGACGTTATCGTGGTTTTGCCGTCCTTGGCTATAAATACGGCTGTCGGCAAATGGTATTCCTTGCCGTCAACGACTATATCGAGGGAACCCGTCAATTCTTCTATCTGTTCTTTGTCCTCGCAACCCGAAAAGGAAACGGCAACGAACAATGCCGCAAAAACCAACATCAACTTTTTCATGATAATGACTGTTTAAAAATTAGTGTGTTGCAAAAATATTGTTTTTTCTTCCAATCACAAAATTTATTCCTACTTTTGCACACAGTTACGCTTTGATATGAACAACCTTATACGATTTTTCGAGAGATATTACTATGTTTTTCTGTTTCTGATACTTGAAGGGGTGGCTGTATATCTTATTTCCGTCAATTCGTATTACCAAGGTTCCTTCATAACCAACATTGCGAACAATATAGCCGGAAATACCTTCAATCAGCTTGACAAGGTTACGCATTATTTTTATCTTGCTTCGGCCAATGAGGAACTGGTCAGGGAAAATGCGAGGTTAAGGGCCGAGATAGAATCCTCTTATGTAAAGTTCACCAAAAAAGAATTTGAGGTGAACGATACGGTCTACAAACAGCAGTTCACGTTCATAGAATCCAAGATCATATCTAAATCGACCAACAAAAGGAATAATTATTTCATGTTGAACAAGGGCAGTTCGAGCGGAATAACCAAAGACATGAGCGTCATAGCTCAAAACGGTATAGTTGGGGTAGTTATTCAGGTTACCGATAATTTTGCCCTTGTCATGAGTGTGCTTCATCAGGACAGCAAGGTTGCCGTAAGGAACAAAAGGACGATGTTGACCGGAACGTTGAGTTGGGAAGGCGGCAGCTATACGACGGGTCAGGTGATAGACATGCCTTCGTCCATTCCTTTGAAAAAGGGGGATACAATTGTCACCAGCGGCTTTTCGAGGAATCTTCCCGAGGGAATAGATGTCGGATACGTGAAAAGTTTTGAAAAAGACAAAGGAACGGGTTTTTACAACATAGACATAAAGTTTTCGGTTGATTACAACAAACTGGAATATGTCTATGTTGTGAAGAACTTCTTTAAGATAGAACAGGATGAACTTGAAAAGGGAATGAAAGATGGCTGAAAAAATCATAAAGGGTGTCTTGCAATTCATACTGATTCTGGCCGTGCAGGTTTTGATTCTCAACAATGTGAATCTGTTCGGTTTTGCCCAGCCAATGCTTTACATTTGGTTCATATTGTTCATGCCGTACAATTCTCCCAAATGGTTGCTGTTGACCGTGTCTTTTCTTTTGGGTTTTTGTGTCGATGTCTTTTCGGCTCAGGTCGGCTTTCACACTGCCGTAAGCGTGTTTACCGCCTTTATAAGACCGGTGTTTACCAGAGCCTTTGCTCCCAACCAGGATACGAACTCGGGAAACAATCCTTCCGCGGCAGATATGGGATTGGTAAAGTTTCTTGTCTATGTATCGATTATGACGTTAATACACGTTTTTCTGCTGATTGTTGCGGAAACATTCAGGGTCGATGAACTGGCGGACATGTTCATAAGAATAGGATTGAGTTCCGTTGTGACGATTGTTCTAATACTTGTATGCGATGCCGTATTCTTCAGGGTCAAGAGAGTCTAATTTTGGATATCGTCTTTTTCATCCCAGTTTCTTTTGTACTTGTCCATGTCTATTCGGGACATGGTTGAGGAGTTATCGTCATAATCTATGACCGAGTCGTATATGGATTTTCTTTCTTCCTCCTGCTCCAGAGCTTTTCTTTTCTTTCGTTTTTTGTAGATGACGAATAATATTATTGCCAACACAGAAAAGACGGTCATAGTAACAGACAGTATTACGTTTTCCACAAAATAGTCTCTGTAAGCCGACACGGCCAAAAGCATTCCCTTGTCAAAAAATATTTTAACGGCGACCATGAAAATCGGAAGAAAAACAAGCAATACTGAATTGATGTTTTCCTTTTCCGCTTCCACTTGTTGTTCTTCTACGAATTTATAGCGGTTCTTTGCCGTTTTGTAAACCAAAAGGCATAAGCCCAATGCGACGGATAATGCGTTAAGGGGTTCGGTAAAGGTAAATTTAGGGTTATACGGAATAAAGAAAAGAATCAGTATAATGATTCCCAAAACGGAGGGATACATAAAGTTGGTTCTCAACTGTTCTTTGAAATTTCCTGAGTAGGGATCAATGACATATTTGACCAGAAAGGACACTCCGTAAAATCCGAGTATGAGCAAAAGAAAGACGAACAATACGAACAGAATCTTTAAAATCTTTGAAGGGAATGTGATGCCAAGGAAATCCGTTACGAGGTTGAAACTCCACAGATTGAACATGTGTCCGCAAATGAATTGTACGCACAGTCTGGAAAAGGCACAGACTACTATCCAGAACAACAATCGTTTGATTTGTATTTTGTCTGTTTCCCATTTTTTCAGCAACAGCAGTGATACGAGCATGAGAATGACTATAAATATTATGGATGTACCGAATATAGATACCACATTGTCAACGGATTTCCATATATCGGCCGATACGGAAGATGTTCTCGTTTCAAAATCCATGCAGGAGGTGTAAATGATTATTGACACTCCTCTTGTAAAAGCAGGGACGATTGTTGTTATCTGCAAGAGATAGAAAACGAAAAGATAGGACAATACAAACAAAACGGTGTTGTTTATTATTGCATTTCTGTTTTGCAGCAAGTCGAGTCTGATTCTGTTCAGTTTTTCCATCTGTACCAAAATATTTGATCTTTGATTTGCAATTCAAGAATCGTCCTTATACTATATACCATCTGTATGAAGATTTCCAGGTCTCTTTCTTTAAGCCATCTCATTCCGTCTTCCTCTTTTCTGCATGCGGCGGAGAAATTAATCAAAAACTCGTCTTTAGACATCATTACCCATTGTACGGCTTTTTTTTCTCCGTCTATGGCATTGCTGAGCACACCCAAAATACCGTAACCGTTGTCGAACAGCCAGTGTAACGCCTCTTCGTCACCTCTTACCGCATTGCTCCAAGCCGCAAGCTCAGGATAGCCGTTGTTGACCAAAAATTTGAAAAAGTCGCGTCTTCCTTTCAGTGATTGCAAAAGGGCAATCAGAATCTTTATGTCGTAATCAACCAAAGACTTCATGTCTTAACGTAATTTTGCTCCAAGCTGTTGTTCAAACGCATGCAGCATTTTGTTCATTATACTCTCTATCTGTTTGTCGGTAAGGGTCTTCGATTTGTCCTGCAAGACAAAAGCAATGGCATATTGTTTGCAGTTCTTCGGCAATTTGTCGCCTTTATAGACGTCAAACAAAGAGACAGAACGCAACAGTTTTCTTTCGCATTGATAGGCCAGGGATTCTATTTGGGCAAAAGTCACATCCTCCGATACTACCAGTGCCAAATCTCTTCTTACTTCAGGAAATTTTGAGATATCTTCGTATTTTGCATTTTTTGAAGGGACAAGTCTTAAAAGCAAATCCCAATTTACGTCCGCATAATAAACGTCCTGCTTTATGTCAAAGCCCTTGCATACCGAACGCTTGAGCAATCCAAGTGTCGCAACGGTCTTTTTGTTTTCTTTGTTCACGTAAGCAAGAGCGTATTGATAGTAACCGTTTGTCATC
>DXGG01000058.1 GCA_019114015.1 Candidatus Onthomorpha intestinigallinarum
CTATATAATAGTTCTTACGTAAACGAATTTATAAAGTTCCATAGTAATCATTTATAATTACATGAAATTTAATGACTCTCATACAATTTTTCTTTTCTGAATTCATTTTTTTCTTTTCAGAAAACATTTCAACGGAACTTGATTCCATTTTCACGGAATTTGATTCCGTAAAAACGACTGCCGTAGCTGCAAAAGTACAAAAAGAAATTTATTTCCTCAAACGCATGAAACCTTCATCCAAGACAATCTCTCCCCTGTCAAGCATAAGACGCAAAACAGCCACCGTGTTTTTGTCCGAAAGGTAATCCCTTTGGGTGAAAAAATAATCCACCTCCCTGTCCTTTTCCTCAAGGTCTTGCAGTATTCTTTTCCTTGTACGCTTCGGCCCCACAAGGCCCGTGATACATACGTCGCACTCTCCGCACTGCTCGCTCTCACAGTCGAAATAACGCATGATGTACTGTTGTCTGCATTCCTTGCCGTCAATGTACCGTATCATCCGTTCAACCTTGTCAAGCGCGTTATGCTTCAAACGCAGGTACTGTTCGGAGTCCATGGTAAAATGCCTTGTCATCACCCTGTCCTGTCTGAACACCACATAATCGCCCGCCTGATGTCTGCGATAGCTCGCAAGACCGGCCCTTTGGAGACTTTGGAGCATCTCTATCGTATGCTGTTCGGTCCAGCCGAGGCTCCTGGCGGTCTTTTTCTCGTCTATGTAGTCCGCCTCCACTACACACGCGGGACATGAACGGATGACGGCCGTCATGATGAGGGCATAGTCATCCCCGGCATTCATCACGTCCTTCACCTGAGAGAGCGACGCCTCCACCTTTATCTTAGAGACGGGGTAGTCCAAAGAGGTCATCTCTATCACGCCCTGTCTTTCAAGCACCTTGAGGCAGTTGTGTGTCTGATACTTCGGCAAGTCGTAACGGGTCGCGAAGGCATCGAGGTCGAACGGTCTCATCTGGTTCTCTCCGCTGCCGTATGCAAAGCCGTAAAAGGCATAGAGACGTTCGTAAACATGTCGTATGAGTTCCTCTTCGGGATAGGACAACAGCACCCTTTGTCTTGTCAGTTCCCTGTCCCTGTCAGAGTAAAGCAGAACGGCATAGGCCGTAGAGCCGTCCCTGCCGGCACGTCCAGACTCCTGATAATAGGATTCCATGTCGGGCGGTATGTCGAGGTGAACGACCAATGACACGTCCGCCTTGTCTATACCCATGCCGAAAGCCTTGGTTGCAACCATGGTTTTGAGCATTCCCGTCTTCCATCGCTCCTGTCTGCATCTGCGTTCATACTGTGTAAGTCCCGCATGATAGCATTCCGCATTCAGACCTTTATCCTTCAACATTCCTGCATACCGTTCGGCATTCATTCGAGTGGATACGTAAACCAGAGAAGACCCTCCCACGGAAGCTATTATCTTAGCACAGCGTTCTATCTTGTCCTCGTCCCTTATGACCATGTATTTTATGTTGGGACGTCTGAAGTCTCCCTTTATGCAGTTTGGCTTGCGGAATTGCAGACATCTTTGTATGTCCTCTATTGTCCGCTTCGTTGCCGTTGCGGTCAGGGCCAACATGGGCACTTGGGGGAAATCCTCCCTCAATATGCCTATCTTTCTGTATTCGGGTCTGAAGTCGTGTCCCCATTCCGATATGCAGTGAGCCTCATCCACCACGAACAGACAAGGGTTAAGGTCATGCAAATAGGCCCTGAATGTGTCGTTCTGCAGTCTTTCGGGTGTGACGAAAAGGAACTTGACACGGTTGACCAAAGCAGAGCGCAAGGCGTTGTCCATGCTTACGCCGCTTTGAGCGTTGAGACATACGGCCTTCAGTCCTCTCTTGTTAAGGCTGTCGGCCTGGTCCTTCATCAGCGAGATGAGGGGAGTGACTACAATGCATACGCCCTTGAGCATGAGGGCCGGCACTTGATAACAGATACTCTTGCCTCCTCCCGTAGGCATAAGGGCAAGGGTGTCATCGGAAGAAAGCACGGAGCTTATGACTTCTTCCTGTATGGAGCGGAAAGAGTCATAAGCCCAGTACTTTCGCAATATGTCTATTGCCCTGTGTGGCATGGTACAAAAGGACTAAAAGGGAGAGACGAAGTCTTTGAACAATCCGAGCCTAAGGTCCTTTTCGGACAATATGGGATTGTCCACCGGCCATTCTATTCCGAGGTCCTTGTCCGACCAAAGCAGACCATCCTCGGACTGTTTGTTGTAGAAATTGGTGCACTTGTAGTTGAACACCGTGTCATCCTCCAGAGAGAGGAAAGCATGTGCGAATCCTTCGGGAAGATACATCATTCTCTTGTTGCGGCCGCTCAACTCGACGCAGGCATACTGCCCGTAGGTGGGAGAATTGCGGCGCAAGTCCACGGCGTAGTCCAGAGCCCTTCCGCTGACAACCCTGACGAGCTTGCCCTGTGCAAAGGGCGGACGCTGGAAATGTATTCCCCTCAATACGCCCTTGGCCGATACGGATTCGTTGTCCTGAACGAATGTCATGTCAAGACCCAGCCTTGCGAAGGTCTCCCTGTTGTACGTCTCCATAAAAGAGCCACGCTCGTCACCGAAGACCTTTGGCTCCAATATTATCAGTCCCGACAGTTTGGTTTCCCTTATCTCCATTGCCCTATCCGTGTATTGCCTTGCCGTATGCGGCTTCGACCGCTTCCATTACGGCCTCGCTCATGGTAGGATGAGGATGCACCGCCTCCACAAGCTCGCATGCCTTTATGCCGCTTTGACGTGCAAGGACCATTTCCTCTATCATCTCCGTAACGTTGTCGCCTATCATGTGGCAACCGAGTATGCGGTCGGTATCCTTGTCGATGACCACCTTGACAAATCCGTCCCTGTTGCCGCTTGCGGCAGCCTTGCCAGAGGCCATATACATGAACTTGCCCACTCTCACCTGAAAGCCTGCGGCCTCGGCCTTTGCCTGCGTGAGACCGACGGAAGCCACCTCGGGAGTGGTGTATGTACAGCCCGGTATGTTGGAATAGTCTATCTTCTCGACAGCCATACCCTTTATGGCTTCGACACAAACGATTGCTTCCCTGCTTGCCACATGTGCCAGAGCAGGTCCGTGCACTATGTCGCCTATGGCATATATTCCCTCAACGTTTGTTCTGTAAAAATCATCAACAACGACCTTGCCCTTCTCCACCGCAACACCGGCCTCTTCCAATCCTATGTTTTCTATGTTTGTGCTGACTCCTACAGCCGAAAGGACAACATCGCATTCTATGGTCTGTTCACCTTTTTTGCCGTTCAGCTTAACCACGCACTTGTCTGCCGTGGTGTCAACGCTCTCGACCGATGTGGATGTCAATACCTTCATGCCGTTCTTCTTGAAACAACGCTGAAGGGTTGAGCTTACCTCCTCGTCCTCATTGGGAACGATGTTCGGCATATACTCCACAAGCGTAACCTTTGTTCCAATGGACTGATAGAAATGGGCGAACTCGCTTCCTATCGCACCGGAGCCGACAACAACCATTGATTCCGGTCTTTCCCTTAGGGTCATCGCCTGACGGTAGCCTATTATCTTCTTGCCGTCCTGAGGCATGTTTGGCAGGTTGCGCGAACGTGCTCCGGTGGCAAGTATGATATGTTTTGCGCTGTAAACATGTTCGGTGCCGTCCTTGAGGGTAACAGCGACGGACTTGTCACTGTTCAGACGGGCCTCGCCTTCTATGACGGTGACATTGTTCTTCTGCATCAGGTATTGTACACCCTTGCCCATATTGGCGGCAACCGTTCTGGAACGGTCAACAATCGCATTCATGTCAGGCTCGACACTACCCTCAAGCCTTATGCCGTAGTCGGCTGAATGTTTCATATAGTTGAACACCTGAGCCGATTTCAAAAGTGCCTTGGTGGGAATACAACCCCAATTGAGGCAGATACCTCCAAGGTTCTCCCTCTCCACTATCGCCGTGCTGAATCCCAACTGGGAAGAACGAACGGCAGCGACGTAGCCTCCAGGACCGCTGCCTATAATCATTACATCAAATTCCATAGCTTATCTGTTCATTTTATCTATTGCCTCAGTTATGTTTATGGCAAAGTCCGCCAGCTTTTCGCACTGCGCATACAGATTGCTGTAGCATATTCCCACCTGATAGGAATAAACATGGTTCTTTACGGCCTCGGTATGCTCTGTACGCAAGTCATCCCTGTATAAGTTTATCTTTGCCTCTATCTCCTTGGCTTTGTCGGAAGATACATCGTGATAATTTGCCAAAAGATTGTTGTTCATCTCCTCTATCGCTTCACGCACATAGAAAAGCATCTTCTTCAACTTTTCCTGCATGTCCTCGCTGAACGAAATATTCTGTTTGTTCTTGGCTTCTATTGACAATGACAACTGATAGCAACTGTCGCCTATGCTCTCAAGGTTATCCACAATCCTCAGCATCGCACTGACCTCACGCGAAGCACCAAGGCTCAAGCCCGAAGCCGACACCTTGGTAAGGTAGTTGGCAATCTCCACCTCCATTCTGTCGGTTATCTCCTCATACTTGCGCGTTCTTTTCATCAGTTGCTCAAACTTCTTGTCATCTTTCATTTCAAACAGTTCAGGAATGAAATCGTACATCCTGACAACCCTTCTCGAAAAAGCCTCTATCTCCTTTTTTGCAGGCTCTATGCTCAACTCGTTGGTGGACATAAGCCCCTGAGGAATGAACTTAAGCCTGAATTCCTCCTCGTCATTGTCCGGGATAATGCGTGTAACAAGTTTCTCTATCTGCGGAATGAACCACACGAGTATGGAGGTATTCAGTATATTGAAAAAACTGTGATAGCATGAAAGTGCAACCGGCATGGCAGAAGCGGTAACCATAGGGTCCTGTCCTTCGACGTAAACAATCAAACGGGATATGCCGTGAATGAACGGATGAAACACAATGAGCATCCATATTACGCCTATGACATTGAAGACAAGATGAGCCAATGCGGCACGCTTGGCCGTGTTGTTAGCCATGAGGGCAGAGATGTTTGCGGTAATTGTAGTGCCTATGTTTTCTCCCAACACCAAGGCTGCCGCCGTCTGAAAGCCTATCAAACCCTGACTGCACATGACAAGGGTTACAGCCATCATGGCCGAAGAGGACTGCACCACAACCGTAAGCACCGTACCTATAAGCACAAACAGCAATATGGACAGATAACCGTGGTCGGACATTGAAGAAATGAATTGCAGAACGGAAGCATACTCAGGCTGTCTGAAATCGGGCATGCCGCTCTGCAAAGCCTCAAGTCCCATAAAAAGTAAAGCGAACCCTATCAAGAATTCGCCTAAAGATTGTCTGGATTTTATGAACAGCAAAGGTGTTGCAACAGCTATGAGAGGAAATATTATGGTTGCTATGGAAAACTTGAATCCCAAAAGAGACACAATCCACGCCGTAACCGTCGTTCCTATGTTGGCACCCATTATCACGGCTATGGCGCCGAAAAGACTCAAAAGACCTGCATTAACGAAGCTGACAACCATTACCGTAGTGGCCGAAGAGGACTGTATGAGCGTCGTTATCCCCATGCCTGTCAATACTCCGCTGAACCGATTGGCCGTCATCTTTGAAAGGATGGCCCTCATTCTGTCCCCCGCAAGTTTCTGAAGAGCATCGCTCATCACTTTCATACCATACAAAAACAAACCCAATGCCCCTACGAGACCCAGAACTTTCAGTACTACATCCATCTTTTCAAGTTTAAAATTTCGGCAAAGATACAAAGTTTCAACGGACGGCAAAAGAAGACAACAAAAAAAAGGCCCGGCATTTTCATTGCTGCCGAGCCTCTGGCCTTGATAAGGCATTCAATCTATTCGTTTATCTTCTTTTCTATCGCATCCAAATCCGCACGGAACTTCTTGTCCGTATCGTAACTGTTCTGTACGGATTTGCAGGCATGAAGAACCGTGGCGTGATCCTTGTTGCCGCACTTGGAACCTATGACGGCAAGAGACGACTGAGTGTGTTTTCTGGACAAGAACATGGATATATGTCGCGCCAATACCACATCGCCCTTACGGGTCTTGGAAAGCATTACGTTGATAGGTATGTTGAAGTAATCGCATACCACCTTCTGTATGTATTCTATGGAAATCTCCCTCGTGTTGCTCTTGACGAACTTGTCTATCATCTGTCTGGCCAAATCAAGCGTTATCTCCTTCTTGCTCATGGACGAATGGGCCAAAAGAGAAATCAAAGCTCCTTCCAGTTCCCTCACGCTTGTGGAAACATTGTACGCCAAATACTCTATGACTTCTTCAGGCATGGTTATGCCGTCCTTGTACAGCTTTCGCTTGATTATTTCCACCCTTGTTGGCGCGTCAGGCATCTGAAGGTCTGCGCTAAGTCCCCATTTAAGCCTGGATATTACCCTTTGCTCCAACCCCGACAAATCGGCAGGAGACTTGTCTGAAGTTATGATCAACTGTTTGTTGGCCGAATGAAGTCCGTTGAATATTTGGAAGAATATTTCCTGCGTTCCCTGCTTGTTGGCAAAAAACTGTATGTCATCTATTATCAAGACATCTATCATCATTTGGTAAAACTGCAGAAAATCATTGCGATTGTTGTTCTTGGTACTGTCAACGAACTGCTGGAAAAACTGCTCCGCACTGATATAAAGCACGGTCTTTTCGGGGAAACGCTTCTTGGTTTCCAATCCTATGGCATGTACCAAATGCGTCTTGCCCAATCCGACCGCTCCATGTATAAACAAAGGGTTGAAAGCGGTCTTACCGGGATTCTGTGCAACGGCATATCCTGCCGAACGGGCCAACTGATTGCAGCTGCCTTCGACAAAATTCTCAAAAGAATAGTTCTCGTTCAACTGTGAATTGACTTTGACTTTTCTGAGTCCCGGAATGACAAACGGATTAAGCATTTCCCTCATCGGAGATGAGGATATGGGGATGGATGTCGGCTTGTTACGGGTAGCACTCTTGTCCGTGGAGGGAATAACCGAACGTGTGGACTGATCTCCTATGCCCGTATCCATAACAACAGAGTACAACAGTCTGGCGTTTTCTCCCAACTCCTTTCTTATCGAAGCTCTCAACAAATCTATGTAATTATCCTCTATCCACTCGTAAAAAAACATACTCGGAACTTTCAACGTCAGTATGTCCTTTTCCAATTTCAACGGTTGCAAAGGCTTGAACCATGTCTCGAAAACATGAACATCAGGCAGGTTATCCTTGATAAAGGCCAAACAATTCTCCCAAACAGTATTACAATCTTTCTGCATACGCAAACAATGTTATTTTTCACGGTCAAAATACAAGTCCTCATTTTGACAAAGCAAAGTTACATCATGCACAAAAAATAAATTCTATATTTTTTTTTTGCATATTCCAATTTTATTTTTATAGAAAACCAGGCTTATACTCAAAAAAAAATGACCCTCAGCAACAAAAAAAGAATGTCAACCCCTACAAATCACAAGTTTTGAACAAAATAAGGTTGGCAATTTCGACATCAAAGCAACCTTATACATATTTTTTCTGACTAAAAAAAATTATTCGTGTTTTTTTCCAACATCAAAAAAACTGCATTTCATTCCCAAATAACGTGTATATCAACAGCTTAAACAAAACGTAATCCTTTTGGCACTCACTCTGTGCAAAAAAAAGTGCATTTTACATTTTCCATCACTGAAACACTTTTTTCGAATTCCGACAAAAGATCATTGTCAACAACTATTTCGACACTGCACTCCAAATCAAAACAATGATTCCTTTGCTCCACATTATATTGTTTCAGCATATTCATCACGACATTCATTTTTTCGTATGGAAAAGACAAAGAAAAAACGCTTCTGACTTTTTTCTCAATTATCAAAGCGTTATCCAGACACTCCGACGCGGCATTCCTGTACGCCTTTATCAATCCGCTTACACCAAGCTTCGTTCCTCCGAAATAACGAACGACCACTATCAATACATTCTTAAGGTTTTTGGAAAGCAACTGCCCGTATATGGGCTTGCCGGCCGTGGAAGAAGGTTCACCATCGTCATTCATTCTGAAAACCGCTCCATCCGCACCGAGTATATAAGCATAACAATGATGGGTTGCATCGTAATACTTTTTCTTCAATTCCAAAAGAATTTCTTTCACCTCTTCCCGGGAACGCACCGGAAAGGCAAACGCAAGAAACCTGCTTCCTTTTTCTTTGTAAAGTCCTTCAGACGGCTTCGCAACGGTCAAATACCTTGTATCGGACATGACAACCTACTGTAACATGGATATGACCTTTTTCAGCGAAGATATAAACACCTCAACTTCTTCCCTTGTATTGTAAAGCGCAAAGGAAGCCCTTACCGTACCGGTTATTCCATAATGGCTCATCACCGGTTGGGCGCAATGATGTCCCGTTCTTACGGCTATGCCCATCTGATCCAACAAAGTACCTACGTCGAACGGATGTGCGTTGTCCACCAAAAACGATATGGCACCGGCTTTTTGCGGACAACTTCCAATAACCCTCACTCCTTCAAGCGAATTCAAACCGTCCAAGGCATAGTGCAATATATCGTCTTCATGTTTTGCTATCCACTCAAATCCTATTGCACTTACATAATCCATCGCCGCACCGAAACCGACTACATCCGCAACAGAAGGAGTACCGGCCTCGAACTTATAAGGCAGTTGATTGAAAGTAGTCTTAGCAAAGGTAACCTCCTTTATCATTTCTCCCCCACCCTGATAAGGAGACATCTGCTCCAGTACACTCTTTCTGCCGTACAATACTCCTATTCCCATAGGAGCATATATCTTGTGAGCTGAAAAACAATAAAAATCACAATCCAAACTCTTGACATCTATCTTCATGTGAGGTATGCCCTGCGCTCCATCGACTATGGTCTTAATATCTTTCGCACCTTTTTGTCTTGCCTTTTCAAAAACGGTCTTTATGTCGTTTACTACTCCGAGTGAATTGGACACATGAGCCACGGACACTATCCTCGTCCTGTCGGTAAGCAAACCGTCCATGAATGACAGATTCAAAGAGCCGTCTTCATTAAGAGGTATTACCTTTATTTTGAATCCTTTGTCCATGGCGGCAATCTGCCACGGAACTATATTGGAATGGTGTTCGGATTCCGACAAAAGCACCTCGTCTTCAGATGTAAACTCCCTGGTAAGAGAATACGCCAAAAGGTTAATACTTTCAGTCGTACCGCGAGTATATATTATTTCGCAGGAACTGTCGGCATTTATAAAATTTCTGACCTGTTCCCTGACCTTTTCAAACTGTTCCGTCGCAATTTGGCTGAGCGTATGAACGCCTCTGTGGACATTGGCATTGGAATGCCCGTAATAATCACTTACGGCATTTATGACAGACAAAGGTTTCTGAGTAGTAGCCGCATTGTCAAAATATATCAGTTTGTTGTTGTTTACCTTCTCCTCCAATATAGGAAAGTCTTTCCTTAATTCCCTAACATCCATTTTCACTAAACCTGAGTTCGTTTCCAAAGAACATACATGACAGCAAAGAAAACAAGAAGGCACGCCAAAAGAACATAAAAAAATATGCTTCCGAACCTGCTCAGCTTCACCTTGTTGGAATCGCCTGAATTATCCTGCGCATCATTCTTCCTCGCACTTTCCCTCACAAGAAGCACTGTAAAAAGCAATACAACAACCACAAGTGAAACAAGTAAAACCATCGTATCCATAGCCATTATTTTATGCTATCATTTCACAAATACCATGTCCGAAATTTCCATAACACTTTTCACATAGTGAAACTTCAATCCTTCCAAATATTTTGCATTTATGTCTTCTATATCCCTCCTGTTTTTTTCCGACAATATTATATTGGTTATCTTGGAACGTTTTGCCGCAAGTATTTTTTCCTTTATTCCACCGACAGGCAACACCAATCCCCTCAAGGTTATTTCCCCCGTCATCGCGAAATCCGTCCTGACTTTCCTGTCCAACAACACGCTCAATATGGCTGTGAATATGGTTATTCCGGCACTCGGTCCATCCTTGGGCGTTGCACCCTCCGGAACATGGACATATATGTTTATCTTCTCAAAAATGTCTTCGTCAACTCCCAAATCAGCCGCATTGGACTTGATGAATTCGTATGCAAGTGTCGCAGACTCCTTCATAACATCACCCAAATTACCGGTCAAACTCAGATTTCCCTTTCCATTGCTCTTGCTTGCCTCTATGAATAGTATCTCTCCACCGACCGCAGTCCACGCCAATCCCGTCACTACACCAACACGGTTTTCCTCCAACTGACTGTCATGCTCGGCAATAGGAAGTCCGAGTATCTGATACAGTTCCGATTCCTTTACTGCTTTTTTGTACTCTTCTTCCTTTACTATCTGAACTGCTCTGTACCTTACTATCTTGGCTATAACCTTGTCCAACTGTCTTACTCCCGACTCCCTGGTATATTTGGATATCAAAATAGAAATCAAACTGTCCGACAAAGACAACTGCTTTTTGGTCATACCATGTTCTTCAAGTTGTTTGGGAAAAAGATGTTTTTTCGCTATCATAAGTTTTTCCTGCTCTATATAACCCGAAATGTCTATCACCTCCATTCTGTCTATCAATGCGGGATGTACATTCGCAAGACTATTTGCGGTTGCTATGAACATAACCTTGGACAAATCATAGTCTATGTCCAGATAATTGTCGTGAAACGATGTATTCTGCTCAGGATCCAAAACCTCAAGCATGGCCGAAGCCGGATCACCGTTCGCACTCATGCCCATAACCTTATCTATTTCGTCCAACACGAAAACGGGATTGGAACTCTTGCATTTGGATATGGATTTGAGAATCCTGCCTGGCATGGCCCCTATGTAAGTACGTCTGTGTCCCCTTATTTCACTTTCGTCGCTCAAACCTCCCAAAGCAATCCTTACATATTTCCTTCCAACCGCCCTCGCTATGCTTTTACCCAAAGAAGTCTTTCCCACGCCCGGAGGTCCGACAAGACACAATACCGGAGACTTGATATTGTTTTTCAACTTCAATACCGCCAAATACTCCAATATTCTTTGTTTGACCTTGTCGAGCCCGTAATGATCCGCATCCAGTATCTTTTTTGCGTTGTTTATGTCGAAATTGTCGTTTGTAGTTTCATCCCAAGGCAAATCCAACATGAAGTCAAGGTAATTCAACTGCACGGAATAGTCGGGAGAACTGCTGTGTATGTTCGACAGCTTGTTCAACTCCTTTTCAAATATCTGGGCTATCTCCTTTTTCCATTTTTTCTTAAGGGATTTTTTCTTCAACTCTGCCATCTCCATTTCCGAAGGAGAGCCTCCGAGTTCTTCCTGTATGGTCTTGAGCTGCTGCGTCAAAAAATAATCCCTCTGTTGTTTGTCTATGTCGGTAGTGACTTTTTTCTGTATCTGTATTTTAAGTTCCTGTATATTTATTTCCTTGCCCAAATACATCAACACCTTGGTCGCTCTCTTTGAGAAGTCGTCTATCTCCAGCAGTCTTTGCTTGTCCTCGACGGCAATGTCCAAATGAGCAGCTATGTAGTTCAACAAAAAATACGGACTTTCTATGTTTTGTATCGCAAAGCTGGGGTCCGCCGGTATGTTGGGCATCATTTTCAACAGCTTGATATAAGTATCCTTCAATGCCGCAGCAACAGCCCTTGCATTTCTCGGCAGATCTTTGGCCATATCGGGATGATTTCTTACCTTGCCGAACCAATAAGGTTCCGTCTGCACTATATTGTCAAGCACAAACCTGTCCAATCCCTGAAGTATAACCATGGTGGAACCGTCCGGCATATTAAGAGTCTTTATTACTCTTGCAACCGTTCCGTACCGATAAAGGTCCTCGTCACCGGGGTCATCCACATGAGCGGATTTCTGGGCAACAACTCCTATTATCTGTTTGTTCTTGTAAGCGGTTTTTATCAATTGTACGGATTTGTCTCTTCCCGCCGTTATCGGAACAACGACGCCGGGGAAAAACACATTGCCCCTCAGAGGCAGTATCGGAAGGGTATCGGGCATGTCCGACACTATCAAATCCTTCGTATCTTCTTCTGTCAATAAAGGTATGATTTCCGGTTCTCCAGCTCCTATCAATCGTGTTATGTCAATCAAATCCTTATTAAACATATTATCTCAATTTCTTGTTCTTTAAAGTGCTTCTGTAAACGTACAACAAAATCCTCTTGTCATCATCACTCATCTTCATGCCCCTTCTTTCGTACATTCTCTCGGCAACTTCAATGGCTTTTTCCGGTTCAAAGGTCTTCAGCCCACTATTGCCTCCCCAAACGAAAGAAGGAAGATAATTACGCTGATATCCGTGACCGTATATATTGGCACTCACGCCCACAACCGTACCGGTGTTGAACATGGTATTGATTCCGCATTTGGAATGGTCTCCCATTATGGTTCCGCAAAAAGTCTGTCCGGTGGGAACAAACGTTCCTTTCTCTATGCTCCACAAACGAACCTCCTCATAGGTGTTTTTCAAGTTTGAAGCATTGGTATCGGCTCCTATGTTGCACCATTCGGCTATAACGGAATTGCCTATGAATCCGTCATGAGCCTTGTTGCTGTATCCGAATATTACGACATTGGCCAATTCTCCCCCTACCTTGGCATAAGGCCCCAAAGTGGTAGCCCCGTATATCTTCGCACTCAACTTCAAGACCGCATGTCCACACATTGCAAAAGGTCCCCTGACAACGGAGTTCTCCATTATCTCTGCATCCTTTCCTATATATATCGGGCCTTCCTTGGCATTCAATGTGGCGCATTCAACCACGGCACCCTCTTCCACAAAGACATTTTCAGCACCCAATACCTTGTTGGTATCACTTAACTTGGCAGACTTCCTGCCCTTCGTTATCAATGCAAAATCCTCCCTTATTGCCCTGTCGTTCATCACGAAGATGTCCCACGGATTGACTATCCTTATGAATTCCTCCTTGCTCTCTATCGTCTCAGAATTATCCTCCTCCGCCAAAAACTCCTCTTTTGTCTTATACATCGCTATGATGACATTTTCTTCCGACATGAGGGTCTGTCCCGTCTTCAACGCCTTGACCTGCTTAACCAAAGACTCGGTAGGACATATGGAACCGTTGATCAACATCATGGCTTCAGACTCTTCCGTAGGATACTTGACAGAAAGGTAATCCTCCGTTATGGTGGAAGTTTTTTCTCCCAGATATTTTTCCCACTTTTCCCTGATGGTCAATATGCCGACACGTATGTCACACACAGGCCTTATGTAGGTCAAGGGCTTCAAAGACTCCCTGGTTTCATCATCAAAAAGAATGTAATTCATAGCTTAATCTATTTTTTATTGTTTTGTTTCAATAATTTACGGGCAAAGGTACGAAATTATTGCATTCCGTTCTAAAAAAAACGTTCTGCAACATAGCCACAGAACGTTTTTCTTCTTGTAAACACAAAAAAATCAAATGTCTATTTCAAATTAGTCTTACGATTCTTGTATTTGCTCATGAATTTATCGACACGTCCGGCTGTATCCACAAGTTTTACCTTTCCGGTAAAGAACGGATGCGACGAACTCGAGATTTCCATCTTCACCAACGGATACTTGACACCGTCAACCTCTATTTCCTCTTTTGTATTGGCACAACTCCTTGTCAAAAACACTTCCTCGTTCGACATATCCTTAAAAGCACAAATCCTGTAATTG
>DXGG01000059.1 GCA_019114015.1 Candidatus Onthomorpha intestinigallinarum
GTGTAAAGGAGATAATAGTCGAAAAAAAATATCTGAGGGAATTTGAACGCAACAGCGGACTGAAAGTGCCGGTCAAAACATACGAAGACTGGGTTTTCGGTGAGGATTTCGCCAAGAAAATACTTAACCAACATTTCGGAACGCTCTCTCTCAAAGGTCTCGGCATAGAAGACAACACTGCGGGACTGATTGCGGCAGGTGCGATAATGAACTATCTGAACGAGACGAAGCACACACAAATCGACCACATATACAGACTGTACAGCATTGACAAGAGCGAATTCATAAGGATGGACAATTTCACCGTGGAGAACCTCGAACTTGTCAACTCCTCAAATGAAAAGGCCACAACCCTGTTGCAGGTTCTGGACAAGACGCAAACAAACATGGGACGAAGGCTAATGCAACGCTACATCCTGCTGCCGCTTTTGGACAAAGACAAGATAGAGCGCCGTCAGGACATTGTACAGTCGTTTTTCGACAACAGGGAATTAAGCGACAGCGTTTCAAGCATTCTGTCCGGGATAGGAGACGTGGAACGCGTCATATCCAAACTGGCATTCCGCAGAATACAGCCTTCGGAGCTCTTTAACTTCAAAGACGTATTGAAATCGATACGACAGTTGAAAGACACCCTTTTGGAATACGGCAGCGACATACTTAAGGAGGAGGCCTTGGGGCTTGACTGTTGCGAAGGAATGCTCGCCTTGCTTGACAGGTTCATCGCGGAGGATGCTCCCAACAACGTAATCAAGGGAAACTACATAGCAAGCGGGGTTGACTCCCAACTGGACTATTACAGGGAAATATCGACCAACGGCAAGAACTACATAAACAAGACGGTTGACGAGCTGATTGAAAAAACGAATATATCTTCATTGAAATTAGGTTACAACAACGTCTTCGGGTATTATCTCGAGGTGACCAACACCCATAAGGACAAGGTTCCCGAATCATGGATAAGGAAACAGACGCTTGCCAATGCGGAAAGATACATCACGGAAGAACTAAAGGAAATAGAGGACAAGATATTGTCTTCGCAGGAAGAGATAAGACAGTTGGAGAGTGCAATATACGACAGTCTTCTGAACGATTTGCTGAAATTTACCGAGCCTTTGCAGAACAATGCCAGGATAATATCACGGCTTGACTGCCTGAACAGCTTCGCATGTGTTGCAAGGGAATACGGCTATGTAAGGCCGACGGTTGACAACTCAAGGGACATAGACATTGTCGCAGGCCGTCATCCGGTTATAGAAAGAACTCTCGGTGCGGGAGAGGAATACATATCGAACGATCTGTACCTGGACTGCGACAAGGAACAGCTAAGAATACTGACAGGCCCAAACATGTCCGGAAAAAGCGCTTATCTCCGTCAGAATGCCCTTATTGTCCTATTGGCCCAAACGGGCAGTTTCGTACCTGCCCGAAAAGCGAGGATAGGAATAGTGGACAGGATATTCACCCGCATAGGCTCAAGCGACAACATCTCAAGAGGGGAAAGCACGTTCATGGTTGAGATGAACGAGGCTTCAAGGATACTGAACAACCTTTCGGAACGGTCTCTTATTCTTTTCGACGAACTCGGACGAGGCACCTCAACCTTCGACGGAGTCTCGCTTGCATGGGCCATTTGTTCATACATACATTCTTCGGAGACTAAAGCCAAGACGCTTTTTGCAACGCACTACTATGAACTGACCGGATTGGAGAATGTTTACCGCAGAATAAAGAACTATCACGTATCGGTAAAGGAGATAAACGGGGACATAGTTTTCTTGCGCAAAGTGACGGAAGGCGGCTGTACAAAAAGTTTCGGTATAAATGTTGCGGTTCTGGCAGGCATTCCAAAAACCGTCATACAAGAGGCAAAACGCATACTGAACCTGTTGGAAGGAGGTTGTTCGATTGGCGAATTGGCGGAATATTCCAAGGGCAATCCCGACAGGAAAAAGGAGGAGAAACGCAACAAATGCCTACAATTGAGTTTTGAAGGCTTCAGCGATTCCGGTCTTTTACAATTAAAGCAATACATTCTACAACTTGATATTGAAACAATTAGGCCGATAGATGCTTTGATGAAACTTGACGAATTGAAAAAAATGGCTGAAAAGTTGTGATTTTTTTTGCCATGAACAAAAAAGGTCTTATCTTTGCACGGCAATCAAGCGGAAATAGCTCAGTTGGTAGAGCACAACCTTGCCAAGGTTGGGGTCGCGAGTTCGAGTCTCGTTTTCCGCTCTTTTTTTATTTATGGAGGTTGCTCCGGTGGTGGAATAGGTAGACACGCAGGACTTAAAATCCTGTGATCATTGCGATCATGCGGGTTCAAGTCCCGCCCGGAGTACAGAAAGTTTCCGATAGTTTTATTCACTTATCAGAAACTTTTTGTTTTTTTGTATCCTGATTGCGTTTCAATTATAATCTTATGTTTTTAAAGCCGGGAGATACAGTTGCAATAATATCGAGTGCTAGAAAGATTTCTCATCAGGAAATTGATTGTGCTGTCCGTTTTCTTTCATCCAAAGGGTTAACGGTAAAGGTGGGAAAGACAATAGACAGCCAATACAATCAGTTTGCAGGCGATGATTGTTTGAGAGCCGAAGATTTGCAATGGGCCATAAGTGACAAAGATATAAAGGCTGTTTTCTTTGCCCGTGGCGGATACGGTTCCGTAAGAATTGTAGACAAGGTGGATTTCACGCCTCTTGTTTCAAATCCCAAACTGTTCATAGGTTATTCGGATGTATGCGTTTTTCTGAATCATCTTTATTTCCGTTACAATCTTCCTTCCGTACACGGAATAATGCCGGTAAACATAAATGACGAAACATTGAACTCCGAGGCCGTGTATTCTCTTGAAAATGCCATTTTCGGCAAAGGCATAAGATACGTATGGAAAAACAAAGGAAGGATTGCAGACTGTTCTGTCAAAGGCACTGTCATAGGGGGTAATCTCTCAATATTGTATTCCCTTTTGGGGAGTGAAAGTTTCGGTTCCACCGACGACAAGATTCTTTTCATTGAAGACCTCGATGAATACCTATATCACATAGACAGAATGATGCAAGCTTTGAAAAGAGCGGGGAAATTGAGCAAACTCAAGGCTCTGCTCATAGGAAGCATGACTCAGATGCACGACAACACCGTGCCTTTCGGCAGAAATGCGCTACAAATAATAGAAGAAGCCGTTAAAGAATACGGTTATCCCGTAATATCGGACTTCAAGGCAGGTCACATTGAAGGTGAAAACCACGCAATAATAATAGGGAAAGAAGCAAGTATAGACATAAGAGGGGAAAACATATCATTATGTCAACAATAAACAACAAACAGTTGGGCAACAAAGGCGAAGACCTTGCCGCAGATTTATTGGAATCCAAAGGATACAAGATATTGGAGCGTAATTTCTTTTGCGGAAAGAATGAAATAGACATAATAGCTCTTTCACCTTGTAAGACATATATTGTATTCGTAGAAGTAAAGACACGCAATACGGATTATTTCAACCATCCGTATGAAGCGGTAAACGCCAACAAGCAACTT
This sequence comes from Candidatus Onthomorpha intestinigallinarum, assembly GCA_019114015.1. Taxonomy (GTDB): domain Bacteria; phylum Bacteroidota; class Bacteroidia; order Bacteroidales; family P3; genus Onthomorpha; species Onthomorpha intestinigallinarum. The sequence goes on from DXGG01000059.1 coordinate 3,547, forward strand.
TCAATAATAAAAGTTGCAAACAGTTACATCAAAAGAAACAATATAGACTTGGAGGCAAGATTCGACATAATATCCATAGTCGCAAATGAAGACAGATACTCACTGGAGCATATAATCAGGGCTTTTGAACCTGTTCTGTCTTATCAATCCAACTGGCATAGGTAGGATAAGCGTTGGATATACGCTTTACTGTACCTTCCAGACGATTCCGGTCAATGTCTTTTACCTTTTTGGCAGGGCAACCCGCATATACAGAGCCTGACTCGCAATGAGTATTTTCCAGAACGACCGCACCTGCCGCTATAATACAATTGCTTTCTATCACACAATTGTCCATAACTATCGCTCCCATGCCTATGAGAACGTTGTCTTTTATTACACATCCGTGAACTACCGCATTGTGTGCAATGGAAACATAATTGCCAATCTCAACAGGGGAAGTCTTATAAGTGCAATGAATCACAGCCCCGTCCTGCACATTCACGTAATCACCCATCTTTATATAGTGAACGTCTGCTCTTACAACCGCATTAAACCATACGGAACAGTTGTCACCCATCTCTATATCTCCGACAAGCGTCGCATTGTCGGCCAAAAACACATCCTTACCTAAGCGAGGTGCTTTCCCCTTTACCGTTTTTATCAATGCCATAATAACTCTTTCAAATAATGAATATCTCCAATATCTCCACCATTGACTCAGGCTCTATCACAGTCTGTGTGCACACGGCAGGAAGCATGACGACCTCTGCAGCCTGCAAAGAAACCTTTTTCCCCATTGAATGAATTACGGCCCTGCCACCAATACAGAACAACAAGACAAACGTATCCAGATCGGTATAATCTTTTTTCAACGGTTGAGTCAAATGAATATGATTCGTCGTAAAAAAAGGTGTATTGAGTATATTGTTTGTCTCATTCAAATGATAATGAAAAGCAGTCTTTGCCGAGCCATTAAGCATAGAAAGATCCATGACCTGCAAAGCCTGTTCTATATTCAAAGGTCGTGAAGCGACATTCTGAAAACTTCTGTCCCAGTCGTAAATTCTATAAGTCAAATCGGAACTCTGTTGTATCTCGGCAAGCAAAACGCCTTTGCCTATTGCATGAATTCTTCCCGCAGGAATGAAGAAAACATCTCCCCTGTTAGTTTTTTCTTCATGTAAAACCTCCATGAAGGTCCTGTCGTTCAATCGGTTTATAACTTCAGTCTTGGTAATTTTCCTATTGAATCCGTCATAAATCCTTGCCTCCTCATCCGCCTGCAAAACATACCACATCTCATTCTTACCATTCGGCATGCCTTCCTTTTGTGCGAACTTGTCGTTGGGATGAACCTGAACGGAGAGATTGTCATTTGCATCTATAATCTTCAACAATAACGGGAAATCTTCGGAGAACCTGTCATAATTTTCCTGACCCACAAGTTCATCCGCATACATTTCTATTGCCTCAGGCAATGTACACTCATCCAAATAACCATTCGATATTACACTCTCGTTTCCCTCCAATCCGGACAAAGTCCACAACTCTCCGCAATTGGGCAACGGAGAATAATCCACATTCAAAATATCCCTTATCTTGTTTCCGCCCCATATCTTGTTCTTAAACAGAGGAAGAAATTTCAACGGATACAAACCCTGTTCCATATTAATACCTGTGAATTTGATTACAAAGTCTTTTGATTAAATGTTTACTTGTCCTGTCTTTTCCGATATCTCCCGTCGAATATTCTGCCAGCGTTTTTCATCCATTTTTGTCCCCATAATTTCTATGACATTGCCTGCCAATATACTACCCATTATACCGCACTGTTCCAAGTTGCGGCCTTGACACAAACCCGCCAGAAAACCTCCTGCATACAAATCTCCCGCACCTGTGGTATCCACCTTTGCACGCTTTACTTCCTGTACCCTTATTGTCTTGCCTCCACAAGAAATCAAAGAACCTTTCTCCCCCAGTTTGACTACCGAAATGTTGGCATATCCGGATATATAATCAACAGACTTCACCGCATTCATGCCACTGAACGCTTCTGCTTCCTGTTCATTTGCAAAGATTATCTCCACGCCTTTACAAACACTCCTAAGAAAATCCACATTCTCCTCGACAACATTGTAACTTGCCAAATCCATGCTGATTTTTGCACCAACACTTTTACCCAATTCCAATATCTTTGAAAAAAGGCTGCGATTGGAGATTAAATAACCTTCTATATGAACATAATCATACCCTGAAAACAAATCCTTGTCCAAGTTGCCGGCATTCAGTTCAAGTGCTGCCCCCAAATATGTCGCAAAGGTTCTTTCTCCATCCTTAGAAACAAAGGCAAGTGCCAAACCTGTTTGAGTTGTTGGCGAACGGAAAAATTTAGTTTCTATATTATTTTTCTTCATGTCGTCTATATAGAAATCGCCAAGTCCATCTCTTCCGACCATACCTATATACGCCGTAGCGATCCCAAGATTGGCCGTACCACTTGCAGTATTTGCGGCAGAGCCTCCCGTTGCCATTTCGGATTTCAAAGACCCTGTAATTGCCTGCAACCTCTTGGAACTTTCTTCTGTTATCAATTGCATGCTGCCTTTGGGCAAGCCCTCCTCGACAAGCAAATCATCATTCTCCAAAAGGCAGACCTTATCAACAAGCGCATTACCTATGCACAACACTTTCTTTTCCATATTGCTTTAAAACCTTTAAATACTTACGGTATTCTTGTAAAAGAAGCTGAAATTTACCTTACCATATCGTCTATGCTCGGTAAAACAAGGGTTTTGTCTGAAATCACGTTCCTTAGAGTGTTCCAAAACAAACAGTCCTCCCTCTACGACAAAACGCTCCAAAACCAAATCCGGTATAATATCAAATTGCTTCAAATCATAGGGAGGATCAGCAAAAACAACATCAAACTTTTGATGACTGCGTCCCAAAAAATTAAATACATCGTTTCTCAAGGCAAACACATTGTCCACTCCGAACTCAGCACATGTTCTTTTCAAGAAATCAATACATCTGGGATTGGCATCAACACTTGTTACATGTTTTGCACCTCTTGATATGAACTCCAGACTAACCGCTCCCGTCCCACTGAAAAGATCCAAAACACTGACCTGTTCAAAATCAATCCTACCTCTTAGAATGTTAAACAAACTCTCCCTTGCAAAATCTGTCGTAGGCCGTACTTCCAAATTTATCGGAGGATGCAACCTCCTCCCCTTTAAATCTCCCGATATGATTCTCATCCTATGCCAAAACCAAGAAATAAGACTGCAAATCAAGCCCGTCAAAGTCACAACCGACTTTTATGTTTTCCATCGGATTGGCATATGAAACATCTCTGACATATTTACGCAACAAATTCAATTCCTCCTCAGTATATTTGTCCCCTGTCAACAACAATTGAACCTCTCCGGTATCTATTCCCAACTTATCCATGGTAAAAAGAATATAATAAACCATATCGGATGCCTGTTTGTACTCATAACTGTTGCTTATCTGGAAAGTATTTCCCTTGAAAACAACGAAATCACATGCTTGTCTGCGCTTGTACATCAGAAACGTATTCTTGGAAAAACTGGATATGTCATAAGCATATTCCGCCATTACCTGATGTTGGCAACAATAAAGAGCATCGGGCATGAGTATCTTTATACCGCTGTATGTGTGCATAGGATAAGCAAATACGGAAACTGCATCCAACTTTTCCACGACATTGGCCATGACCGTTTCACTCTCGTATAAATGAGTCACCCCATTCAAATAATCCCTATTGTTTTTGGAATCGTACAATTTATATGGTATCCATACATTTCTGGAACTTTGGCAAACCACTCTGACTTTGGTAAACTTAAACATGAATATGCCGACAGACGCAAAGCATTCCCTTATCCTGTTCATCACCTGCGGAATACTGCCGGAAAGTTCGCATTCAAAACGTCCCAAACACAAAAGTTTAAGAGACCTGTCATTTATCAATGAAAAAGAAAATCCATTCACCTCTAAGCAAATGGATAGTCTTGTTTCATTGGAAACGACACTTTCTTCAACCTTAACAAGGTTCAATAATTTGTATGTTTCCATCACCTATGCTATATGATTATTCCCAGTTTCCATCAGTTATAACCTGTTCCAAATCGCCCACTTTCCAACCCGCATACTTGTTTTTGGACTCCAATTCCGCTTTTTTATTAATCACATCCTGCCTGTCCATTCCAAACGTATATGTATCTATGGGTGCCTCTACCAAAAATACGGAAACATCTATTCCTCCCTTGTTTATTTTCTTTGCAGCCATTTTAAACGTAACATTACCGTCTGCATAAGGTATATACTTCAGATTCTTCACTTCTTCTTTCGCCGTAAGCATCTTACCCTCTTCATACAACTTCTTCATCGGGTTTACATAGGTAGTGTCCCTCTTCAACACACCTGCTGCCAATGCCTGAGCCTCATTCATTCCGTCAGGTATTTCTCCATACTTCTGAACCATGGGTACCTTACCTGTTTCCAAAAACAACAGCAACGAATCAATGTCATTGCAAAATTCCCCCTTGGACGAACGATAAGTCTCCTGTATTGTCCTGATATCTTTCAATTTGGCAATAACAGCATCTGAACGTTTATTATATTCCTGATCAAACTTAACCGGATGCATTATGGAATTATACAATACCACTGCCAAAACAACCGCAGCCGCTATAAGAACTACCGAAATAATCAAATTCCTTACTTTCATCTCTGTATACTTTTACTTTTTTATTCACACTAAATTTAACTTTGCAAAGTTAGAAGATTTAGTTGAAATTCCAATACTCTTTGTCAGTTTTTTTATCCGTCCTGTTCAACATGCTGCAAGATTACATTCAAATTGTCATCCGAAGACAATTCCCTTGCCAAACGACAAGCAAAATAAACAGACCGATGTTGACCTCCAGTACAACCGAAATACACTGACAACGACGTAAATTGCCGTCTTAAATATTCTCCGCAACTCTGCCGTACCAAACCCAACACATTCTCATAAAACTTCTCCACCTGTTCATTTCCCTCCAAAAATTTCCTGACCTCATCATCCATACCAGTCATGTACTTGTATTTGTCATATCTTCCCGGATTGGGCAACGCCCTGCAATCAAACACAAAACCTCCACCATTGCCCGAAACATCATGAGGATAACCTTTCTTGTATGAGAAACTTTTTATCCTGACCGTCAGCTTGTGTGAATCACCTCCCAAAGAACGCAATTTCTCACTACATATCATCTGCCTGAACAAATGGGAAATATAATTCAACTTAACAGGAAGAACAACATTATCCTGCAAATAGGACAGATTCTTCAAAGCAAACGGTATACTCTTCAAAAAATGTTCCTTCTTCTGAAAATATCCCCTGTAACCGTATGACCCCATGGCCTGCATGATACGAATATAAACATAGGCATAAAACCTGTCCGTAAATTCCCTTTCGTCTACACTTACGTATTTCTTCAATTCATCAATATAAACTGAAATAAGTTTTTTCCTCAACTGTTCGGACAGATTGGCTTTTGCATCATAAAGCAACGAAGCCAGGTCATATTGCAAGGCTCCCCGTCTTGCACCTTGAAAGTCTATAAAATAAATATCACCATCCTTCAACATGATGTTTCGAGACTGAAAATCCCTATACATAAAATACGAACAATCGCAATCAAGCAAATAATCCTTCAATATGGCGAAATCCCTTTCCAATTCCTCCTCATTGAAAGGTATGTCCGCCAACTTCAAAAAATAATACTTGAAATAATTCAGATCCCACTGTATCGACTGGGAATCGAAATCCTTGCGCGGAT
>DXGG01000060.1 GCA_019114015.1 Candidatus Onthomorpha intestinigallinarum
GGACAAGGCTACGGGCAAACAGCAGTCCATAAGGATAGAGGCGTCGAGCGGTTTGAGCGAAGAGGAGATAAAGAGGATGAAGGCGGAGGCCGAAGCGAATGCCGATGCCGACAGGAAGTTGAAGGAAGAGGCCGACAAGATAAACGGAGCCGACGCCATGATATTCCAGGTTGAGAAAGCCTTGAAGGAGAATGGGGACAAGCTGCCAAAGGATAAGAAAGAGGAAATAGAGAAAGCCTTGAAGGATTTGAAGGATGCTCATGCGGCCAGGAACATATCCGCAATAGATTCGGCCACGGAGAAGCTTAACACGGTCTTCCAGGCTGCTTCAGCCGACATGTACTCGCAGGCAGGCGGTGCTAACGGCCAGTCGTCGCAACAGCAGACCAGTCAGCAGCAGTCGGGTAAGAACTCACAGGACGGAGAGGTTACCGACGCGGACTTCGAGGAAGTAAAATAAATGGTTGAGTTCAATATACGTAACCGAAAAGGGAGAATGCTTTTGCACTCTCCCTTTTTATGTTGTGTTTGTCGCTGAAAGACTTGCTGAAAAAATGATTACCTTTGCAGTATGGAGAATTGGGTGAAACATTGGTAAAGACAAATGTAAAGCTATATGAAAAAGGCAATAATAACAGGGGCTTCATCCGGAATAGGAGAGCAGGTAGCGAGACTTCTGCTTGAGGAAGGATGGCAGATAGCCGTTGCGGCAAGAAGGATGGACAGACTGAAGGAATTGCAGTCGAATTACGGGCCGCAAAGAGTGAAAATAATGCAGATAAATGTTACGGATGAACATGCGGATGATTCTCTTGTCGAATTGATAGGGCAGATGGGTGGAATGAATCTTTATTTTCATGCCTCCGGAATTGGATTCCAGAATTACGGTTTGGATAAGGAAACGGAGTTGCGGACTGTCCGGACCAATTGCGAGGGCTTTGTGAGGATGGTTGACTGTGCATTCAACTATTTCAAGGAGCATCCCGAACAGTCTGGGCATATTGCGGTCATCAGTTCCATAGCAGGGACCAGGGGTTTGGGCGCAGCACCTGCCTATTCGGCCACAAAGGCCATGCAGAACACTTATTTGCAGGCTCTTGTCCAGCTTTCCAACATGATGAAGTACAACATACGTTTTACGGACATAAGACCCGGATTTGTGGCAACCGATTTGCTTAACGACAACAGGCATTATCCCATGCTTATGAAAAGGGAGAGAGTGGCCAAACTTATTGTCAAGGCCATTAAAAGCAAAAAGAGGGTGGCCGTGATAGATTTCCGATATGCCATAATGGTGTTTTTGTGGCGTTTGATACCTTCCTGCATTTGGGAAAGACTACCCGTTAGAAACTGAACGGGCAACAAAAAAATAGAATTTGATTCTGTTTTATTCAAATCAAATTCTATTTTTCTCAAATCAAGTTCTGATTTTTTCTTTCTTTGTTTCGTCTGTTTATCTTCTTACCGAAGTAAATCCTTTCATCAAACCTCTTTCGGCGGATTCCATGAACGATATTATTTCCCTTGCTTCCGCACAGTCTGCTTTGTCTTTCAGTTCTTTCAAGGCGTTGGTGTATGTCAGTCCTTGTTGGAATACTATTCTGTAAAGCTCCTGTATTTTGTTTATTGTCTCTTGGGAGAACCCTCTTCTGTGCAGACCGACGGAATTGATTCCGCAATAGGATACGGGGAATTTGCCAGCCTTTACATAAGGCGGTATGTCCTTGTCGACAAGTGAGCCTCCCATCAGTATCACATGCTTGCCTATTCTTGTGAACTGGTGTATTGCGCTCTGTCCTCCTATTATGGCATAGTCGTCTATTGATATATGTCCTGCAAGAGTTGTAGAGTTGGCAAGGATACAGTTATTGCCTATCGTACAGTCGTGAGCTATGTGGGTATATGCCATTATCAGGTTGTTGTTGCCCACAACGGTCTTTTTGTTGGCATTTGTTCCGCGGTTTATTGTCACGAATTCTCTTATCGTGTTGTTGTTTCCTATTTCAGCCGTAGTGTATTCTCCGTTGAATTTTAAGTCTTGCGGTATTGCCGCAATGCTTGCACCCGGGAAAATATTACAGTTGTTGCCTATTCTTGCACCTGGAAAAACAGTGACGTGCGGTCCTATCCAGCAATTGTCTCCTATAACCACGTCATCATATATTACGGCAAACGGTTCTATCTTGACATTTTGACCAATTTTGGCATTGGGATGCACAAAATACAAATGTTCGTTCATATTCGCTTATTTTTTTGTTTTAGCCACCTGTGCCATAAGGTTCGCTTCAACAACCACCTTATTGCCCACATAAGCCGTTCCCTTCATTTTTACGATGCCTCTTCTTATCGGTTCTGACAATTCAAGCTTAAGCAGAAGGGTGTCGCCCGGAACAACCTTGTTTCTGAATTTAACCTCTTCAAACTTCATGAAATAGGTGCTGTAATTCTCCGGATCCTCAATGTCTTTCAGAGCAAGTACCCCTCCGGTTTGTCCGAGTGCCTCCACAATCAACACTCCGGGCATTACAGGTTCCTGAGGGAAGTGTCCGTTGAAGAAGTCTTCGTTTCCGGTAACATTCTTCAAGCCTATGACATGATCGTCTCCTATTTCTATTATCTTGTCTATCAGAAGCATTGGAAATCTGTGGGGAAGCAGTTCTTTTATTGCTTTGATGTCGTAGACCGGCTCCTTGTTCGGATCGTATGCAGGAGCATTTTTTGTATTTTCCATTATAAACCTTATTTTTCTTGATAACTGATTGTTTACTCTGTGTCCGGGACGTTTTACTATGAAATGGGCTTTGATTGGACGGCCTGTCAAAGCAATGTCTCCCAGAAAGTCTAGCAACTTGTGTCTTGCCGGTTCGTTGTCGAAGTTTTGCTTTATGTTGTTCAGAATCCCTTTTTCGACCTTGACCTGGTTGGGATTCATTCCGAACAGTTTTGCAAGGTGGGCAGTCTGTTCTCCGTCCAAAACCTTATCTACAAATATAAGCGCATTGTCAAGGTCTCCACCTTTGATGAGGTTGAGTTTCAGCAATTGCTCAACTTCATCCAGAAATACAAACGTGCGACAATTGCTGTATTCGTCCTTGAATTGTTCCAGTGAATCCAACTCTGCAAATTGTTCTCCTATCAATCTGGGTGCAAAATCTATTGCAAGCTCTACTTTGAATCCGTCATAAGGCAAGGCCAGAAGTTCTGTCTTCTTGTCAGGATCGGAATACGATACCGCTTCCTTCAGAACGAAGTATTTCCTTTCCTTGTCCAGTTCGGTTTTACCGCTTTTTTCTATGGCTTCTGCCCAAAACTTTGCACTGCCGTCCAATATCGGTATCTCTTCCGAGTCCAATTCCACTACCGCATTGTCTATCTGCATTGCATAAAGGGATGCCATAAGGTGCTCTATTGTGGCTACTTTGACCTTGTTGTATTCTATTGTAGTACCGCGCGACGTGTCGGTTACCAGATCGGCAGAGGCCTTTATCAACGGGCTTCCTTCCAAATCCACTCTTCTGAAGACTATGCCCGTGTCTGCTTCGGCCGGCAATATGCTTACGTTTACCAATTTGCCTGAATGCAAGCCTTTACCGCTTATCTTTATTGTCTCTCTTATTGTAGTCTGTCTTTCCATAGCATTCAGCCTGCAAAGGTAGTAATATTGTTCAATGTGAGCAATTTTAGTTTTCATATTTTTATCATTTGACGCCCTTGCAACGGAATTTGATTCCGTCAAAATGAAATCAAATTCTAATTTTCTGGAATCAAGTTTCAATTTTCTGGAATCAAGTTTCGCAAGTATTCTTTTTTTTGATTGAATATGAGGCTTTACGATGTTTTTTCGTATATTTGCAAATCCAAAAACGACTGTGAGATATGTATAAGAGGATATGTTTGTTTTTTATCGTGCTTTTTGCGATTTCCTGTGACATGTTCGCTCAGGACAGACCCAAGTCGCCTTTTCCTTATTACATAGGTAAGGATTATGTTGTCGTTGGAGTCGGTGCCAAGACTACCGATGCCGAATTGTTGGACATAAGAAAGAATCTTTTGAAGTATTCATCCATAAGATTCACCGAGTTTGATGTTATAAGGGGTGAGAACGGTGACATATATTTTCTGTCCATGGAGGTGGATTGCAGGGACGGTTACAGCGCATCCATTTCCCATTCTTTTGAAAAGGGGGATACTACAATCCACGGTTTCATACGCGACTATACAAAAACGAAATACAACAGAGCGTTTTATTATGGCAATCTTTGTTCGGAACAGTCGGGAATAGAGAGGGTTGAAGCTGTTCTGAAAGAGCGTGAAGATGAAAAATGATATTTTTTTTGCGGTAATATTAGGTTAAGAACAAAATAGTGTGTAATTTTGCACCCTCAAAAAGGTAGAGAAAATGGCAAAGAAGACGAAAGACGTAAGAGTACAAGTGATACTTGAATGTACAGAACATAAGGCATCAGGAATGCCCGGCACTTCTCGTTATGTTACGACGAAGTCCAAGAAGAATACTCCCGAACGTTTGGAGTTGAAGAAGTATAACCCCATATTGAAGAGAGTAACTGTACACAAGGAAATAAAATAATAAAGATAGGAGTATATAGAGTATGGCAAAGAAAGTAGTTGCGACGCTTAAGACGACGACGGGAAAGAACTATGCTAAGGTTATAAGGACGTTGCGTTCCGAGAAAACGGGGGCTTATGTTTTCAAAGAAGAAATCATACCATCCGATAATGTGAAGGATTATTTCGCAAAGAAATAGTTCCGATTTGATATGTAGGTTATTTTTGACATATTGACGGTTTAACATATTTGAGAGGAGTTGTTGTACCTTCGCGTGGGGTTGCGACAACTTCTTTTGTTGTTTAAAGAAGATTTTCTTATCTTTGCTTGTGACATGAGTTTAATTTTTACGAATCAAAATGTTTGAGTGATGGGATTGTTTTCGTTTTTTACCAAGAGTAGCAAGGAAACTCTGGACAAAGGTTTGTCCAAGACCAAGGAAAGTGTATTCAGCAAGTTGTCCAAAGCCGTATTGGGCAAATCCAAGGTTGATGAGCAGGTATTGGACAATCTGGAGCAGATGTTGGTTGAGTCTGATGTTGGAGTTGCGACTACGCTTAAGATCATAGAGCGTATAGAGAACAGGGTGGCTCGGGACAAGTATCTGGGAGCTGCGGAGTTGAATTCCATTCTCAGACAGGAGATATGCTCGCTTTTGGAAGAAAATGACATGAAGGGGTCGGATGATTTTTCCCTTTCTGAAACCTCCTCGCCTTATGTCATAATGGTTGTGGGTGTTAACGGTGTAGGTAAGACAACTACCATAGGCAAACTTGCATATCAGTTCAAGAAGGCGGGCAAAAAGGTTATGCTGGGAGCGGCTGACACATTCAGGGCAGCGGCTGTTGACCAGTTGAAGATATGGGCGGACAGGGTCGGCGTTGATATTGTATGTCAGGCAATGGGGGCAGATCCCGCTTCCGTTGCATTCGATACGCTCAAGTCGGCCGTTGCAAAGAACATGGATGTCGTCATAATTGATACGGCCGGACGTTTGCACAATAAGGTCGGTCTTATGAACGAACTGTCAAAGATACGCA
>DXGG01000061.1 GCA_019114015.1 Candidatus Onthomorpha intestinigallinarum
AAATGATACGTATTGCCTAAAATTATCTGAGCCTTTATCTGAGCAGTCAATTCACTGCAATGCACCGCCTTAACCGAACCAACCGTTCCGACCGGCATGAATATAGGAGTCTGTATCTTTCCATGAGCCGTCTCTATCTCCCCCACACGTGCCTTACAGTCCTTTGCAACCGCTTGTAGTTTGAATTTCATAGTCAGTTATCAACACAAAGAGAGTTCATAAATATTTTTACAAAGGTAATTCTAAAACTTGAATAAAGGATATTTTTGTAGTAAAATTTGAAGTGCGGTTATGGATTTCTTACAATATCAATTTACACAGATTACTCTTGTTGCAGGTATTTGCACCCTGTTTTTCCTTGTGATACAATTGTTGTATTATTTCATTGTTTACGGAAAAGTGGCTTTCTTCGATGAAAACAAAAAAAAGAACGTTCATGAAGACAGCGTACAACTGCCTCCCGTATCCGTTGTCGTTGCAGCCAAAAACGAAGAATACCATCTGAAACAGAACCTTGTCACATTGCTCGAACAGGATTATCCTCAATACGAAGTCATAGTTGTAAACGATGCGTCAACGGATGAATCGGTTTACGTACTTAAGGCTTTGAGCAAAATATACTCCAATCTCAAGGTTGTTAATCTGGTGGTGAACGTAAACAAGTTCAAAGGCAAGAAATTTCCTTTGTCAATAGGAATAAAATCCGCCAAATACGAACACATAATCGTCACATGTGCGGAATGCGAAGTCTTGAGCGATAAATGGTTGAGTTCACTCGCATCTTTCTTTTCTGCAAAAAAGACCGTCCTGTTGGGTTACGGAGCATATAAAACGGAAAAAACATTGCTCAACAAACTGATTCAATACGACACAGTGACAAAAGCCATGAGTTACATGGGATTTGCATTGTGCGGCATGCCATATATGGGTGTAGGAAGAAACCTCGGATATACCAAAAAATCATTTTACGCCATTGGAGGGTTCACAAAACATTATCATGTTGTGGCAGGGGATGACGATATGTTCGTAAACCAGATAGCAAACAAGCAAAATACCGCAGTTGTTCTGAACAAAAACTCCTTCACTCATGCCACACCAAAGCATTCTTTCAGAGAATGGTTCATTCAGAAAAGAAGAGAATTGTCAACCTTCAAATATTACAAGACAAGTCATAAAATACTGCTTTCACTGTTACCATGGAGCGTTTTTCTTTTTTATGCCGGCATAATAATTTTGCTTTTGAATACTTTTCCGTGGCAATACGTCGTTTTATTCGTACTTTTAAAATATGTTTTACAGGTGATAATTTACTATAAGGCAGGCAAGGTTCTGGATGTGAAAGGATTATATCCGTATGTTCCTTTGTTTGAGATATATTTTCTGGTTTTGAACAGTTCGATGAGATTAAAAAATCTTTTAAGCAGGAAATCGTGATGGAAATAACTCCAAACTTGTCGGAGAAAGCTCTAAGAGATTATGAGTTGGTTTGCAGAGCAAGGGACAAAGGCGACCAAAAGGCGTTTGCCGCCCTTATGGATTTGTACAGGGAGCCGTTGTATTACATGCTTCTGAAGATGACCAACAGTTCTATTGAAGCCGATGACCTCACAATCGAAGCTTTTGGAAAAGCATTCAAGGCCATAGACAACTATACCCCGGATTACGCATTCAGCACATGGCTTTTCAGGATAGCAAGCAACAACTGCATAGATCACATACGCAAAAAACGTGCTGCAACAGTATCCATAGATAATTTATATACCAATGTTGAAGGAGAAATTGTGGGGATAAATGTCATTTCCGATGCTTTGGATCCGGAATCCAACGTTATAGTGCAACAGAGAAATGATATGATGAGAGCCGTAGTAAAAAAGCTGAAGCCTCATTACAAAGTACTTGTAGAAAAAAGATATTTTGAAGAAAAATCATATGAGGAAATAGCATCCGAATTGGATATGCCAATAGGTACGGTTAAGGCTAAACTGTTCAGAGCGAGAGAATTTCTTTACGATATTTTAAAAAACCTGGAAGATTTTGCCAAATGATTGAATTATTGGAATTGTATCCGAAAAAAAATTTTAAACTGGACCACTCTCAAGAAGACTTTGCAAAATTTGTTTACACAGAGAGTTTTCCCCCTGAAGAAAGAAGGACTTTTGAGCTGCTAAGACAAATAGCTGAAGAAAAACCTTTTGAATTTTACATCATACAAAATGAGAACAATAGCGTTGGAATTATGAGTTTCTGGAATTTCGACAAGTTCGTTTATGCAGAACATTTCGCATTGTCTCCATCAACAAGAGGAAATGGCATTGGAACCAAAGTACTGAACAAAATTCATTCCGATATTATCAAACCTATTGTTTTGGAAGTGGAACTGCCGACAAATACCATCGCACAAAGACGTATAAAACTTTACGAACGAAATGGATTTGCATTGTTGCCGTATCATTATATCCAACCTCCATATTCGGATAATATGCCTTGCGTTGAAATGAAACTTATGACAACACGTTCCTTTGGAAATTCAAAAGAGGAATTCGAAATTATAAAAGAAATTATTCACAGGGAGGTTTATCAATATATCGAACCATAAAGACGAAATATGAATTTAAAGGATACTATCAGGAAGATATTTATTTTTTTTCATGCAGACCTGACAAAGAACTTGAAATATGACAGACTGACCAGACTTATAATGAAACGGTATCTTACAAAGGATTCCAATTGTATAGATATAGGAGCACATAAAGGCGAGATACTTAACATGATGCTGAAATATTCTCCGGAAGGAAAGCATTTCGCATTTGAGCCTATCCCCTATCTGTACGAATACCTGTCAAACGAATACGGAGATGTCGCATCAATCTATCCCTTTGCCCTGTCTGACGAAGGCGGTGAGGGTAAAACGACCGAATTCAACCTTGTAAAGAATGCGCCTGCTTACAGCGGTATAAAACAAAGACACTACGACATTAAACATCCCAATATCGAACAAATAATAGTCGAAGAAAGGACTTTGGATCAGATAATTGGAGACACCAGAATAGATTTCATAAAAATAGATGTCGAAGGCGGAGAGTTCGGTGTATTGAAAGGAGCCGAACACCTGCTTAAGACAAACATGCCGACCGTTCTCTTTGAATGCGGTAAGGGTGCAAGCGATTTTTACGGTACGAGACCGGAAGATATATTCAACTATATCACAAATACCATAGGGCTTAGGATTTTCACCTTGGAGGCTTTCCTCAAATCCGGAATGCCTTTCACTTTGGAAAGATTCGTAAACTGTTTTGAACAGAATGAGGAATATTACTACATTGCTTCAAGGTGACGACATGAAATTTTGAATGAAAAAGTTTGTCGGTTGCAAAAAAGATGGTATCTTTGCATCCGCAATCGGCCGCGTAGCTCAACTGAATAGAGCGTTTGACTACGGATCAAAAGGTTGCAGGTTTGAATCCTGCCGTGGTCACAAGACAAGAGCGTTACTATAAAGCAACGCTCTTATTTTTTACAATAAAGGCATGCTTCCAAAAAAGCATGCCTTTAACATATAAACGTCCAATATTACGTCATTCTCCGTAAATCTCGTGTTTGTAAGCTTTAAGGGTATTGTCCAACAACGCCACTATCGTCATAGGACCTACGCCTCCCGGCACCGGAGTTATGGCACTGCATTTTGGAGCCACCTCGTCAAACTTAACATCCCCTATGATTCTGTAGCCTTTCTCATTGTCGGCTTTTATCCTGTGTATGCCGACATCTATTACCACCGCTCCTTCCTTCACCATGTCGGCTGTGACAAACTCAGGCTTTCCTATGGCAACTATGAGTATGTCGGCACTCCGACAAATCTCCTTGAGGTTTCGCGTTTTGGAATGACAAAGGGTAACCGTGCAGTTGGCCTTGGGTGAATTGCGGCTCATAAGTATTGCCATCGGCGTGCCCACTATATTGCTCCTTCCGAGCACAACGCAATGTT
Organism: Candidatus Onthomorpha intestinigallinarum; assembly: GCA_019114015.1. Taxonomy (GTDB): domain Bacteria; phylum Bacteroidota; class Bacteroidia; order Bacteroidales; family P3; genus Onthomorpha; species Onthomorpha intestinigallinarum. Next base: position 3,986 of record DXGG01000061.1, read on the forward strand.
TCCCCTCCGTCTCTATATTGCTTCTGTCCAACAGCTTCTTTATTCCATAAGGCGTTGCAGGTATATAGGTAGGCATGCCCAACATCATCCTGCCTCCGTTTGAGGGATGAAAGCCGTCCACATCCTTTCCCGGATTGATGAATTCCAATACCTTACGTTCCGATATGTGCTTTGGCAAAGGCAACTGTACTATGTAACCGTCCACTTCCGGATCCTTGTTGAGAAAATCCAACGTCTCCAACAGTTCCTTTTCGCTTATCGTCTGCGGAAAACGATATACCGAAGAGGTAAATCCCACCTCCTTGGACTGTTTTTCCTTGCTTGCGACATAAGACTGGCTTGCCCCGTCCTCTCCGACAATCACCGCAACCAGATGAGGAGGTCTCTTGCCTGCATCCAAAAGATCCGAAACCTCTTTTCTGATTTCCTCCTTAATAGTTTTGGCAATCACCCTGCCGTCTATCATAACCGGTTTTGTTGTATTTTCCATATTCTACCTCCTTCTAAAATTCCTCATTGCATTCAGTTTGCCCCCGCTCATCATCTTCATCATCTTTTTCGTTTCCTCAAACTGTTTCATCAGGCGGTTGACTTCATCTATAGTCGTTCCGCTACCTCTTGCTATTCTTTTGCGACGCGAAGTGTCTATTTTGGCAGGATTCTTCCGCTCGAACGGAGTCATAGAACCTATCATAGCCTCTATGCTCTTGAATGCATCATTGTCTATCTCGACATCCTTGAGCATTTTCCCCATACCCGGTATCATGCCCATAATATCCTTTATGTTGCCCATTTTCTTTATCTGGGCTATCTGCGACAAAAAGTCATTGAAATCAAATTCGTTGTTTTTGATTTTTCTGGTTATGCGCTTTGCCTGCTCCTGATCGAACTGTGCCTGAGCCTTCTCCACGAGCGAAACAATATCGCCCATACCCAATATCCTGTTTGCCATGCGCTCAGGATGGAATACGTCCAAATCCTCCATCTTTTCACCCAGTCCGACAAACTTTATGGGTTTGTCGACAACGTGTTTTATGGTAAGGGCCGCTCCTCCTCTCGTATCTCCGTCAAGCTTGGTCAGAACAACTCCGTCATAGTCTATCTTCTCGTTGAAGGCCTTGGCCGTGTTTACCGCATCCTGTCCGGTCATGGAATCGACAACAAACAACGTCTCGCTCGGAGACAAAGCCGTCTTGAGCCTCGATATCTCATCCATCATCTGTTCGTCTATCGCAAGACGACCGGCAGTATCCACTATCACGCATCCGAGGGACTTGCCCTTGGCATAAGCCACTGCATTCCGGGCTATGGCAACCGGATCCTTCGAACCCTCCTCGGAATACACCTCAACATTTATCTGCTCTCCCAATACCTTCAACTGATCTATTGCCGCAGGTCTGTAAACATCCCCCGCAACCAACAGAACCGTCTTGTTCTTCCTTGTCTTGATATAATTGGCCAACTTGGCCGAAAAAGTCGTCTTGCCGCTACCTTGCAAGCCGGCTATAAGCACAACGGACAAACCCGCATTGAGATTGATTCCCTGAGCCTGTCCGCCCATCAGAGCCGTCAACTCGTCATGAACTATCTTTATCATCAACTGTCCCGGCTCCACTGCGGTCAAAACCTGCCGCCCCAACGCCTTCTCCTTGACCGTGGCACAGAACTCCTTGGCTATGGAATAGCTGACATCGGCATCTATCAAGGCCTTGCGGACCTCTTTCAACGATTCGGCTATGTTTATCTCCGTAATCCTGCCCTTACCCTTGATTATCTTGAACGCCTTGTCTAATTTATCCGATAAATTCTCAAACATAAGTCTTCTCCGTTTCAGCCTGCAAAAATAATGATTTTATTCGTAAAGCAGATACTTCGTCCTAATTTTCTTATAGACCTCAAGCCCCTCCTGCCATGAAAGTCTTATCCTTTGCTCATCCCACAAGGCGACAATCTGACGACGCAACAGGTCACCGCCCGCAAGTTTGTCAAAGAATGAATTGAAAAAAGCTTTCTTGTCCTTGCATTCGGCATACATCTTGAGAAGATAGGTCAAGTCCAGTTCTCCCTTTCTTGTCTTCAGGTCCTTCAGTCCGTAACATTTCTTGCCCTTGTACGGAGGATTGTCGCTCACACCCTTTATGGAACGGGGAACGAATCCGAACGCCTTGTCCCAATACTGCGGATAGCCTATGATTTCAAAAGGCGTATCCGTCCCGCGCCCAACGCTTACCAAAGTGCCTTCGAAAAAACAAAGGGACGGATACAACGCTATCGCTTCCGACGTACGCAGATTGGGACTCGGGGCAACCGGCAAAGTGTAAACCTCGTCCATGCCGTGTTTCCAACCCTTCATTTCCACAACCCTTAAATCGCACTGCACACCTCCTTCAAGCCAATGCTCACCGTTTATCATTCGGGCGCACTCTCCTACGGTCATTCCGTGAACCACCGGAACGGGATGCATGCCCACAAAGGATGAAAAGGCCGTATCCAACACCGGACCGTCAACATAGTCGTTGGGATTGGGCCTGTCAAGCAATATCAGTTCCCTTTTGGAAGCGGCGCATGCCTCCATGACGTAATGCAAGGTGGATATGTATGTATAGAACCTGCATCCCACATCCTGCAAGTCAAAAAGAACCACATCGCATTTTTCCATCTGTTCGACCGAAGGTTTTTTATTGCTGCCGTAAAGCGATATGACAGACAGTCCCGTCTTTGCATCCACCCCGCTATTCACCTTTCCGCCCGCCTCCACATCGCCTCTGAAACCATGTTCGGGCGAAAAGATAAAGACAATGTCAACACCGAGCGAAAGCAAACTGTCAACCAGATGGACATATCCCCCGTTCGAAGAACGCAATACGCTCGTCTGATTGGCCACAAGGGCAACACGCCTGCCTTCCAGCAACGGAAGATAATCCCCGATGCGCTCCGCTCCGGTACGAAAGTCGCTTCCAAACGAAGCTGACCTTGCCGCAAAGGGTCGGAACAAAGAAACACACAAAACGAAACACACAAAAAATCTTTTCATCACACCATATATTTTACAATAATTGCAAATGTAACATGTTTTTTTCGCAGAAAAATTACCGCTGTCAAAAAAAAATCGTACTTTTGCAACGTTTTGGGACTTGTTCGCAAGTTTCCCTTTCGACAAAACAAAGAATTTCCAAACAGTAATTTAACAAGGAATTTATCAATAGGCGTTTTATTGCTTATTTCATTGCAAATTTATGTATAACAAAACAGAATTAGAAAGCAGGTCTTTAGACGAATTAAAAGCTATAGCCAAAGCACTCGGTTTATCCAAGATAAGCCGTCTGTCCATTCAGGAAATCGTTTATAAAATATTGGATTTCCAAGCTCGGAAAGCAGCCGAGGAACAATCGGAAAAGAAAACGGAGACTCCTGTCCGCAAAGCAAGGGCAAGAATAAAGCC
>DXGG01000062.1 GCA_019114015.1 Candidatus Onthomorpha intestinigallinarum
GCGGGAGTAAGGTTTTCGTTTTTTGAACGTCTTACAGATTGTCGAGTGAAAAAAAGTGTTGATATGAAGAAAATCCTATTTTTTGCATTCATTGCGTTTTCCGCCTTTGGCGCATTCTCACAGAAAAAGATAAGCGGGGTTGTTTACGACAAAGCCAATAATGAGACTTTGCCTTCGGCCAATGTCTATTGGCTCAAGGGCGGCGGAGGCGTCATTTCCGACATAGAGGGAAGGTTCACGATAAACAGACGCTATGATTACCAGACCAAACTGGTTGTCAGCTTTACGGGTTATACCAGCGATACGGTGGATGTAGGCGCGTCCTTGTCCGACAGCCTGAGGGTTTATCTGCAACCTACTGCGCAAAGCCTTTCGGTTGTGGAGATAAGGGACAGAATCAAGAGCAATTATCTGTCCAAGACTAGTTTGGAACAAAAGGAGATAATTTCTGCGGAAGGGCTCAAACATTTGGCCTGCTGTAACCTTGGAGAGAGTTTCGAGAGCTCGGCCTCGGTGGACGTGGGTTATTCCGATGCGGTCTCGGGCAGCAAGCAGATACAGCTTTTGGGTCTTACGGGGGTCTATTCCCAGATACTGTTGGAGAACATGCCTTTCTTGAGGGGTCTTTCAGCTCCTTTCGGGCTGTCTTATGTTCCCGGCAACTGGATGGAGAGCATATCGGTCAGCAAGGGTGTCGCAACGGTGAAGCATGGTTATGAGACCATAACGGGAATAATAGATTTGGAATATGACAAGCCTCAGAAGGCCGATGCCTTTGCCTTCAACATGTACATGAACAACGAGTTGAAGACCGAGTTCAACATAAAGGCCAATGCGATATTGAACGACCGTCTGGCCACGGGCTTCTTTGCCTACGGTACTTACAACGGCTTCAAGGCTTTTGACCATTTGGGCAACGGCGGAAAGGGAGACGGATTTATGGATTATCCCAAGCAGACGCAGATAAACGTTGCAAACCGCTGGAACTATGAGGTGGAGGACGGCCTTTGCAGTCAGACGCTGATAAACTACACTCACGAGGAACGTCTCGGAGGACAGATGTCCTTTGAAAAGGACATGCGTGGCAATGACAGTATTTACGGTTTGGGCGGAAGTACGGACCGTATACATTTCTTCACCAAGAACGGAGCCCCTTTGGGCAATACCTCTTCGTTCGGTACGCAGTTGTCCGCCACTTATTTCGAGCAGGATGCCTATTACGGTCTGTCCAACTACAAGGGCAGGGAAGGGGATATATACGCCAACGTGCTTGTCAATGCGGAAGTAAGGGGAGGCCACAGCGTTGACTTCGGTGCCAGCTTCCGTTATACGGACATAAGGGAGGATCTGTATTCTATGCCTTACAAGGGTGCCACTCCGTTTGAAACGGCAAGACTTGACGAAAACCTCAAGGCGGACTTTTACAAACAGGAGATAATACCGGGAGTGTTCGGACAGTTCAGCTTCAAGTATGACAAGATATTCCTTGCAACCCTGGGGTTGAGGTATGACTACAATTCATTCTACGAACGCCATATAGTCACTCCGCGATTGCACTTCCGCTGGCAGATAACGGACGATTTGATATTGAGGGGAGCAGGAGGAAAGGGATTCCGCTCGGCCAATATCATAGCGGACAATTTCGGTATATTGGCCTCCTCGAGGGACATCATCCTCGAGCAGAAACTGGACATGGAGGAAGCCTATAACGGAGGATTGAACCTGAGCCAGACGATAACGATATGGGGCGGAAGGGTGATGACCATAGCCTTGGATTACTATCATACCAACTTTGTCAATCAGGTTGTAATGGACCTTGACAGGGATGCAGGCAAGGTGTTCTTCTACAATCTTGACGGCAGGAGCTATTCCAATGCCGCTCAACTAGACATAAGGATAGAGCCGATAGAGCGTTTCGATGTTACCATAGCAGGAAGATACAACGATGTGAAGACCACTTATCACGGTCAGCTGATGGAAAAGCCTTATGTCTCCAAATGGAAAGGATTGCTTGTGTTGTCCTACAGAACCAAATACGACAAGTGGATATTCGACCTTACCACTCAGTTCAACGGCAGACAGCGTATCCCTTTGAACGTAGGTCAGACGCAAGGTTATGCAGACCCTTACATATACATGTTGGGACAGATAACGCGCAAGTTCAAGAACTTCGACGTTTACGTGGGAGTGGAGAACATAACGAATTATGTTCAACAGGAGCCGATAATAGGAGCGGACGAGATATTTACGAGCAAGTTCGATGCGTCGGTTGTTTATGCTCCCGTGATGGGCAGGTTGTTTTATGCAGGTTTAAGATGGAATATTAAATAAATTCAATGAGAAATGAAAAGATTATTGTTGGCATGTTTGTTTTTGTTTGCGGGCATTTCATGCGCGTGGGCTCAGGAGGCAGAGTTGGAAACGGTGCAGATATCCCTGCCGAAATATTGTTGTGCGGAATCCGATCCGTTGATTGAGCGTACATTGGCTTATGAGAAGGGTGTGGAGAGTTTTCAGATAAACCCCATAACCAAGTCTGTGCTTGTTACCTTCAAGTCCAAGAAAACCGATCAGATGAAGATTGAAAAGGCCTTGGCAAAGGCGGGCTTCGAAACTCCGAACTTCAAGGCAAACGAAAGAGCGGTGAACAAGTTGCCTGCATGTTGCAGGAATACTGCAAAGGGTTTGGAATCCGGTTGCGGACACAAGGACCATAATCACAACGACTGACAGACTGAGCCATAAAGGAAATGAGACCTACTGCGAATCCGCCTCGGATTTTCCGCAGTAGGTTTTTTGTGCTTCAAGCGCCTGGGGATAATTGTCTTCGGCCGCAAGAGAGAAATAATAACAGGCTTCTTCCGTTTTTTCGCGTTTCAGATAGGCAACACCCAACAGATACTGTGTTTGGTTGAGCCGCGTGTTCAGTTCGTAGGCTTTTTTCAGGTATTTGACGGCCTGCTTGTAGTTCCTCTCATCCAGGCTTATCCTGCCGAGGTTGAAATAAGGGTCTTCGTATTGGGGATTCACCTCTATTTCCTTTTTGTAATTTTTCAACGCCTCCTGTTTCATTCCTATCTTTTCCAGAACCAGGGCGAGGTTGTTGTGTGCGAACTTAAGCCCGGGATTGATTTTCAGTGCGGTCTGGAAATTGGTCACGGCTGCGGAATACTCTTTCAGATTGGAATACACTATCCCCGTCTGATTGAAGTATTCGGCTACGGTGTCGCACAGCGATATTGCATGCTCGAGGTCATCCAGCGCCTTTTCATATTGCATTACGTAGTTGTAGCTTATGGCTCTGAGATAATAGTATCTGTGATTGTTTTCCTTGTCTATGCAATGGCTCAGGTCTTCTATCGAACCGTAGAAGTCGTTTTCGAAACCTTTGGATACGGCTCGCAGTTCATATGCCGTCAAAGCCTTGTAACCTTGACTGATGCTTTGTGTAAAATAGGAAATGGCGGAAAGATATTCCTTTTGTTCCATCTTTATCTTGCCCATTAGGAATGACGAGAGTGCCAGAGGATAGTCTTCAATTGCGACGGAAAGATTGTTGTAACATTCCCTGTTGTTGCCCTGCACGAAGTACATCATTGCAAGTATGGTTTTGTAGGGGGCTTTGTCCGCCTTGTCTTCTTCCTCTTCGGTGAACGCGGTCTCTATGTATGTCTTCATCGCGACGCTCATTGTGGACAAATCTTTTTTGTCAAATCTGCCCAAAACGGAGAAATACTCTGCTGCATTCTGTTCCATTGCATAAAGACTGTTTTCCGCAAAGGCGTCTGTTTCCTTGTCTCTGCAAAGATAGAAGGCATAAAGGGTCTGCCCCAATACGTCCTCTATGTCGTTTTCCTCCATGTACGACAGTTCGCCAAGAGCCTTGTCGTGTTTTGACAGCTTGTAATAGCAGAAGGCCTTGAGGGACAGAAGGTCGATAACGCTGTCGAAACTGAAGCGTTCCACGTTCTCAATCAGCTCTATTGCCGAAGCATATTCCCCCGCATTGA
>DXGG01000063.1 GCA_019114015.1 Candidatus Onthomorpha intestinigallinarum
GAAATAAGGCAGGTTTGGCAGTTGTATTTCTTCCCGTCGGAATTTCCTTTCTATTTTTTCTCCGTTTCTGTCCACTTTCAGACTTATTTCCGTGCCGGCCTGACCTCTGAGTTTTTCCCTTATTTGTTCCACATTCTTTCCTTCCGCCGTTTCGCCGTCCACGCTGAGGATTATGTCTCCGGCTTTCAGACCGGCCTTGAATGCGGGCAGGTTTTCATAAGGTTCGGATATGACAACGGCATCGTTCTGGTAATGAATCAGTGCGCCTATTCCTCCGTATTGTCCGAGCAGTTGCAGTTTTACGTCTTCCATATCCGATTCGGGATAGAAGTTTGTGTAGGGATCCAGTTTTGCAAGCATGGCATCTATTGCCGTCTTTACCAAATCGCCGGAGTTTATTTCATCTACGTATTGAGAATGGAGTATTTTGAAGACCGAACCGAATGTTTCCACTGCCTTGTTCATTTCGAAGTATCTTTCTTCGCTTACGTCGGATTGCGCGAATGCAAAGTTTATGCTTGTGAAAAAGCATAATAACAAAAAGAAATTTCTTTTAAGCATATCACCCACTTTTAATTTTAACGCAAAGATAGGTAAAGGCGTAGAAAAAACAATGAACCCGCCAAGTTTTTTATCAAATGTTTTTCGCTCTCTGAAATTTATTCCTATCTTTGCAACTTGTAATTTTTGTAGGGTTAATTAAATAATAAGTGAATATGGCTATAATTGGTACGATTAGAAAGAAAGCTGGCGTCGCTGTTGTTTTTATCACAGTGGCTATACTTGCTTTTATTTTCACTGACTTGTTTTCGAAAGGGGATACCAGACCGAACAAACTGGCTTCGGTGAATGGTTCCGACATTTCCTTCGTGGAGTTTGAGAATGCTGTTGCAAACGTGGAAAACAACATGAAACAGCAGTACGGAGTGTCTTCATTGACCAATGAACAGAGCTTTGTCGCCAAGCAACAGGCTTATCAGACATTGGTTAATCAGAAGATATTGATGCAGGAGTGCGATGCATTGGGATTAACCGTCAGCAGGGATGAAATGAATGACATGTTTTTCGGAGATTTTGTTCATCCTATGGTAAGACAGAACTTTTCCGATCCGAAGACCGGTCAGTATAATTCTCAGATGGTAAAGCAGTACATATCTCAGTTTGACAAGTTGCCCGAGGAACAAAAAGTCAGCTGGAGGAATTTTGAGGAGTATGTGAAAGAATCGAGATTACAGGAAAAATATACGAATATTGTTGTAAGCAGTTTTTATATGCCTAAAACGATAGCGGCACACATGAGTGATGTTTACAATACCGTCTCCGACAGCCGCTATTCCGTTTTGCCTTATTCGTCGATAGCGGATAATGCGGTCAAGGTCACGGAGGAGGACTACAAGAAATATTACGAAGAACACAAGAACGAATACAAATTATACGAGTCTTTGAGAGACTTGGAGTTCGTTAAGTTTGTCGTACAGCCTTCTCCTGCGGATGTCAAGGCAATAAACGATTCGGTCATAAGGACTTATGCCGAATTCCAGACGTTGTCCGATGAAGATATTCCCGGTTTCGTGTCGGTGTCTTCCGACAGGATGTATGACAGTACTTTCCATAAGAGAGCCGATTTCAAGGGCGTGTTTGCCGATTCGTTGCTGGACGGAAAGAAAGTGGGTGATTTCATAGCTCCGTTCCAACAGGGAATGAATTGGATAATGGCGAAGATAACGGGCATGGAGAATCGTCCCGATTCAGTCAGGTTTTCACAGATACTCGTTTTGAACAGCAAGGCGAGTGCCGACATAAAGAGAACGCCAGAACAGGCAAAGGCTCTTGCAGACAGTTTGTGCGGGGTGTTCAAATCTAATCCTGATTCTTTTGAAGCAAATGTCGTAAAATATTCCGATGCTCCGGATGCAAAGAACAACTTTGGCGATTCCGGATGGATTTTGGACGGTCAGTTGAATTCCGATTTGTACAACACCATACTTAATTCGAATATAGGCGATGTATTCGTTTACAATCTTCCTAACGACATGGGACACTATGTAATCAAGTTGAAGGGCAAGACGACACCGGTAAGCAAAATGCAGATGGCAATGATAGTCATGGAGGTAAGGGCAAGCGATAATACAATCAATGCAATAAGGGACAAGGCCAACTTGTTCTTGGGTTCAGTCAAGACTTTGACCGATATGAAAACACAGGCGCAAAAGCAAAACATAAACGTACTTGCCTCAACCGTAAGGGAAATGGATTATCAGTTGAACGGCACTTCTTATTGCAGGGAAATAATCCATTGGGCATTCAATGAGGATACTAAAAAGAATGATGTGGCTCCCGAGGTTTATGAATTGACCGACATGTTTTTGGTAGTTGGTTTGAAGGATGTGAAGGAGAAAGGTATCCTGCCATTGGAACAGGTGAAACCATACATAGAATCGCAAATCAGGATAGAGAAAAAAGCGGAACAGCTTATGGATAAGGCCGACAAGCTTTTGGCTTCGAACAAATCGATAGAAACCTTTGCAACGGCGGCCGGAGTACAGATAGACTCGGCAACGGGCATAGATTTCTCAAGTTCCTACTTTGCTGCGGCCGGTCCTGAAATGAGAGTTATAGGAAGCCTTTCCGCAAACACTAAAACAGGTCTGCAAAAACCCGTAAGGGGATTTAACGGCGTATATGTCTTGAATGTGGACAGCACATACAAAAGACCGTCGAAAGAAGACCCTAAGTTGATACAGCAGAATTACAAGACAAAGGCCATGCAGAAAGCTCAGATGGTATTGCAGTCTTTGTATTCGAAAGCCGACATAAAGAACAATTTTTCCATTTTCTATTAGAATAAGGACATTTTTATAATTTTTCGAGCCCTCAAACCGTTTGAGTCTGAGGGCTCGTTTTGTAGTTAAAAAAGTTGTTTTATTTTGTGTCTGAGAACTATTATTGTATTTTTGCACTTGTCATTTTTTCGGAATAGATGAATCATATAAGCATAAATATCGACAAACGTCTTTCACTGGTGGTGGCTGCCACATTCTTTTTTTTCCTTTTTTCATTCTCTTACGGTTTTTCGCAAGAGGGTGACAACCGTGCGGTGGCGGCATTTGACAAGACGTCTTTTGATTTCGGGGAATTGAACGTAGGGGATGGTGCATCCGCCGTGTTTAAGGTGACCAATGAGGGCAATGCACCTTTGGTGATAGAAAATGTTACGGCTTCATGCGGCTGTACGGTTGCACGATGGGCTCAGGAACCCGTAATGCCAAAGGATACTGCAAGCATCATAGTGACGTATAACACAAACATAGTGGGCGAAATAAAGAGGAGCGTTGTCGTAAGGACAAACGACAGGGACAACAGACGGACAATATTGCTTCTTACCGGAGAGGTGCTTTTGCCGACGGACGAGGAATAGGACATTATTAATAATCATAAAAAGTAAAAGTAAAATGAAACGTTTTATTTCAACATTGGTTTTGATGTTTGTCTTTGTATTCGGAGTTAATGCACAGACAGACAAGAATGCGCAGGGAACGCAGGCTGAAATTACTTTTGAGAAGTTGGAGCACGATTACGGTGAAGTTCCACAAAAGGGTAACGGAGTTACCGAATTCAAGTACACAAACACGGGAAAGGCTCCTTTGATAATATCCAAGGTGCGTTCGTCATGCGGTTGTACAGTTCCGAAATGGAGCAAGGAGCCGTTGATGCCGGGACAGTCCGCATCCATAACGGTAAAGTACAATACCAACAATGTAGGACCGATAAACAAATCAGTCACTGTCGAATCCAATGCCAAGACTCCGAGAGTGATACTGAAGATAAAGGGAAAAGTAGTGAAGAATTAATTGTAAAAAGAAATCGTAATGCCACAAGTTTCGAGAAAAGGAAATATTCTGCCTGCATCTGCCATAAGAAAACTGGTGCCTTTTGCGGATGCAGCCAAGGCAAGGGGTATAAAAATCCATCACCTAAACATAGGACAGCCCGACATAGAGACTCCCAAGGGAGCGATAGATGTCTTGCGCAAAGCTCCAATGGACATAGTAGCCTATACCAATTCGGCGGGAAATCTTTCGTACAGAAAAAAGTTGTGCGAGTACTATGCAAAGCACAACATACACATAACGCCGGATGAAATAATAGTTACGAACGGAGGATCCGAAGCCTTGCAGTTTGCTTTCACCATTTGTTGCAATCCGGGTGACGAGGTTCTCATTCCGGAACCGTATTACACCAATTACAATTCATTTGCCATATTGTCCGATGCAGTTATCAAAACCATACCTTCGTCAATAAAGAGCGGTTTTGCCTTGCCTCCGATAGAGGAATTTGAAAAGGCATTGACAAGCAGGACAAAGGCTATAATGATATGCAATCCCAACAATCCGACAGGTTATCTTTACACCAAGGATGAGTTGAAGTCTTTGGCCGAGATTGCGAAGAAACATGACTTGTTCCTGTTTGCGGATGAGGTTTACAGAGAGTTCTGCTATGACGGCAGGAAACATTTCTCCGTAATGGAACTGGAGGATATTTCCCAAAACGTAATATTGTTGGATTCGGTCAGCAAGAGATATTCTGCTTGCGGAGCGAGAGTCGGAACTATCATTTCCAAGAACAAGGATATAATGTCGGCTGCAATGCGTATGGCACAGGCAAGATTGTGTCCTCCTTATTTCGGACAGATATTTGCGGAGGCTGCCGTTGATACGCCGAAAGAATATTTCGACAGCGTTGCCGCGGAGTACGACAAACGTCGTCGCACCTTGGTAGAGGCCGTAAATGCGATAGAGGGCTGCTATTGTCCTATGCCGACGGGTGCTTTCTACACCATGATAGAGATGCCTATCGATGACAGCGACAAGTTCTGCAAATGGTTGTTGGAGGAATTCAACTACAAGGGGGAAACCGTCATGCTCGCTCCTGCAACGGGCTTTTATTCCGACCCTGAAAAAGGTCGCAGGCAGGCAAGAATAACATATTGTCTGAATATAGAGGATTTGAAGGCGGCTGTCAAATGTTTGGAGGAAGCCTTGAAGGTTTATCCGGGCAGAACGAAATAAGACGCATAGGAGTTTAAAAACAGTTTGATAAAGACGCGGGTGCTGAAACGGCATTTGCGTCTTTTCTTTTTTGATTCCATTTTTTTGGATTGAGGTTTTGTTTTTTTCAATCTTTGTTTCGATTTTGCCGTGTTTGCGAACTGTTGTATCTTTGTTTGCGCATGGGAATCCGAAAGGCGGGGCGCGTTTCGGTACGTTTGTTTTGACATAAGGAAAACGGATGTTGCGTTTTTGTGTATAAAATTCATACGGGTGGTGAATGATTTTCGTTTGAAGGTATTTCAGTTGGTGGCCAGAAATCTGAGCTTTACCAAGGCTTCGCAGGAATTGTTTGTAAG
>DXGG01000064.1 GCA_019114015.1 Candidatus Onthomorpha intestinigallinarum
TTTATGAAGTCTTGAACAATTAGAAAATATCCCGGAAATCCCATCCATTCAATGGTCTTTAACTCGCTTTCTATCCTTTCCTTCGTTTTTTCCGGTAGAGGTTCTCCATATCTTTTTTTTGCGCCCTCTAAAGTCAGATGTCTTAAATATGCGGCGTCAAATTTTGTCCTTACGATTTTTTCATAGCCTCCTTTTTTCTTAAGCAATCCATTTGTTATTTCTTCTTTTCTTGAACTTTCCTTATCCTCCAGGCATGTTTTCGGATTGTTTATAAATTCTTCATACAATTCAGCCTTTATGTCTTTTTCCGAATATTTCGTTTTGTATTCTTCTATGGTACCGAAGTCTTTTGGAATATCAAAAATAGGCAGTATCGGGTCTCTGGTTAGTTTGTAAATCTCAACTTTGTTTGCAATTTCCTGACTGTTGCTTATGGAATCGGGATAATCCTTGAAAAGTTCTGACATTTCCTCAGGTGATTTTAGATATTCGTTTCCCGTATACATAAGTTTTGTATCTTCACTCAGAGTTTTTCCGGTATTTAAACAGATTAGAATTCTATGAGCTTCAAAATCATCAGCATTTATAAAGTGTACATCATTGGTGGCTACCAGTTTGACATCATATTTCTTCGACATGCGTACCAGTTCGGTCATTATAAGTTTTTGAAGGTCAAGTCCGTGATCCTGCAATTCTAGATAATAATCGTCCTTAAAGACACTTTTGTATTCAAGGACTGTTTTCTCCGCTTCTTCAATGTTTCCAGCAGTTATAAGTTTTGGAACAATTCCTCCCAAACACGCAGAGCAGCAAATCAACCCTTCGGAGTGGGAAAACAACAGTTCTTTGTCTATTCTGGAAGTTCTGTATTTTGCATCCTTTGCAAAGGCCAACGAATCCAGTTTTATCAGATTTTTGTATCCTGTTTCGTTTTTTGCCAAAAGAATAAGATGGTGGCCGCTGAAATGTTTGCCGTCTTTTATAAATCTGCTGTAAGGGGTTACGTACATTTCACATCCCAGTATTGGCTTTATGCCCTGTTCCCGGCATTCGTTGTGAAATTCCAGTACTCCGAACATATTGCCATGGTCTGTAATGGCAATGGAATCCATATTCAGTTCCTTGGTACGGGCAATAAGTTGTTTTATGCCTGCCGCTCCGTCAAGAATGGAGTATTGCGTGTGAACATGCAGATGTGTGAATGTACTCATGATATGTATTTTTGAAACAAAAGTAGTAAAAAATGGCAGAAGCTTGTTTTTGTGTCAATAAAAATATACTTTTGTAAATTCAATCGGGATAAATGTTTTTGTACTTATGAGAAAATATGTTTTGTTTTTGTTCGCGTTTTTGCCGATGGTTTGTTTCGGACAGTTTGAAAAGTATTTTGAGGATGCTACATTGAGGATGGACTATTCCCATTCCGGAAGGGTCGGAGTGGAATATTTTAATGTGGAAAACTTTTTGAAAATCCCGCATTGGGCAGGTAGCAGACAAAACATGACGGATGAGTTAGGCCTTGGAGTTCACAAAATAGAAATGATAGAAAAAAATACGGGAAAACTGTTGTTCTCAAAAGGCTTTTGCTCGCTTATGGAGGAATGGCTGACAATGCCCGAGGCAAAAACATCTTGCGGTAATTTTCAGGAAACATTTCTAATGCCTTTTCCCAAAGTGGACGTAAGGCTGTTGTTTTACACAAGAGATGATAATAATCAATTCAAGTTGGTTGCAGAAGAAGAATTTACTCCTTCTCAGGCAGAAGAAGTCGATAAGGACGAATTGGCCAAGGCAATAGATTTGCATATAGCGGCAGAGCCTTCAAAGTGTCTGGATGTCGTAATCGTTCCGGCAGGATACACCGTGAGTGAGAAAGAAAAAATGCTTTCCGACCTGAAGATGTTCTCCGACTTTTTGTTTTCCAAACCTCCGTTTGATGAGGCGAAAGACAAGATAAGCGTAAGAGGTGTTGAATTTTTTTCTTCCGAATCCGGAATCCCGGGTCTTGCATCCTCCAAAGCCAAATTTAATGAACTCGGTGTACATTACAACACTTTCGGTTCCGAACGGTATATAATGACAGAGCAGTTGTGGAAACTGCACGATGCAATAATCGGAATACCTTATGACCAGATAGTGATTATGTGCAATTCCGATGTTTACGGAGGGGGAGGCATTTACAATTTCTATGCAACCTCCTACGTCAATCCGCAGAATGGATTTGTTTTAATTCATGAATTCAGCCATTCCTGTTTCGGTTTGGCGGATGAATACGCTGAAAACGATTCTCCCGCAGGGATGCTTTCTGCTACAACGGAACCATGGGAAAGAAATGTAACCACTTTGAAAAACTTTTCAAACAAATGGGAGGACATGATAAGAGATACAACACCACGTCCGACGCCTTGTACGGAAATTTACAAGGATGAGGTGGGAGTGTTTGAAGGAGCCGCTTATCAGTCAAAAGGCATATACAGACCTTATCAGAACTGTTTGATGAGAAGCGATGTTCCGTTTTGTCCCGTATGTACACGGGAAATTCAAAATATGCTGGAAAGTTATACCAAATAGACATTCTCCGATATGAATGAAAGAAAGTTGTTTTTGATTGATGCAATGGCATTGATTTACCGCTCTTTTTATGCCTTGAACAAAAATCCCAGAGTCACTTCGAAGGGAATGAATGTTTCAGCAATACTTGGTTTTTGCAATACTTTGTTTGACATAATAACCAGATACAAGCCTACCCATATTGGAATAGCGTTCGATTTGCAGGGTGCCACTTTCAGACATGAGCAGTTCGACGAATACAAGGCTAACCGTCAGGCCATGCCCGAAGAAATAAGGGATTCCATACCTTATATCAAGAATTTGATTGAAGCAATGAACATACCTGTGCTTTCCCTCGAAAAATATGAAGCGGATGATATAATAGGTACAATTTCAAAAAAAGCTGCAAAACAGGGATTTGAGGTTTTTATGGTTACTCCCGACAAGGATTACGCACAGTTGGTGGGGAATGGAATATATATGCTGAAATTGGGTACAATGGGTCGTGAAGACCAGATATGGGATGTTGAGCAGGTCTTGAAACGTTTCGAGATAAAACGTCCTGAACAGGTAACTGATATATTGGGACTTTGGGGAGACAGTTCAGACAATATTCCCGGTGTTCCAACAATAGGCGAAAAGAAAGCAAAGGCATTGATGCAACAGTTCGATTCCATAGAGGATATCATAGCAAACAAGGACAGTATTTCTTCCGCTCCGATTCGAAAGGTGATTGAAAACAATGCAGAACTTGCCTTGCAGAGCAAACGTCTTGCAACAATAGTTACCGATGCTCCCATTGAGTTTGAGGAAGAAAGTCTCAGGCTGTCAATGCCGGATATCAATAAATGCAACAGAATTTTCGAGGAGTTGGAATTCAGGACTTTTGCCAAAAGGTTTAATGAATATTATTCGAATGTAAAGAACGCACATCAGGCGGACTTGTTTTCTGTAAATGAAGGTCTGTTCAAACAACAGGCTTTGTTTGAACAAAGCTCACTGAATAACATAGACAAGATCGAATGCGATTATGAACTTGTTGAGGATATTGACAATCTGGAAAGAATTGTCAATATTTTGAAAACCAAAGATGTAATAGCTTTCGATACGGAAACGACAGGTTTGGAG
>DXGG01000007.1 GCA_019114015.1 Candidatus Onthomorpha intestinigallinarum
GACGGTTAAGATGGGTTATGTGGACCAGCAGCATAGGGAAATAAGTCCGGATAAGACCGTATGGGAAATAATCTCGTCGGGCAATGAACAGATATCTTTGGGAGGAAGACTGATTAATTCGAGAGCGTATGTGTCGAGATTTAATTTTTCAGGAACGGACCAGAACAAAAAAGTCGGTGTTTTATCGGGCGGAGAAAGGAACAGAATGCATCTGGCGATGACGTTGAAGAGCGAGGCGAATGTATTGTTGTTGGATGAGCCGACGAACGACATAGACGTTAATACATTGAGAGCTTTGGAAGAGGGATTGGAGGATTTTGCGGGTTGTGCGGTGATAATATCTCATGACAGGTGGTTTTTGGATCGTGTTGCCACGCATATATTGGCTTTTGAGGGAAATTCCCAGGTTTATTTCTTTGAGGGTTCTTATTCCGAATACGAAGAGAACAGGAAAAAACGTTTAGGAGATGAGACACCCAAAAGGGTAAGGTACAAAAGGTTGATTGCGGATTGAAATTTATGGATAATCAAAAAATAAAAAAGTAAAAAATGGAAGAGAAGAAGGAAATAATCATTTGTTTGGGCAGTTCTTGTTTTGCAAGAGGAAACAATAAGAATTTGGAATTTATACAGGAGTATTTGAAGGTAAACAATTTGAAGTCCAAGATTACGTTCAAGGGTCAGCTTTGTTCCCAACAGTGCAGCAAGGGGCCGGTTGTGATCATAGACGGCGAAATGTTTACGGAGGTCAACAAGACTAAACTGATGGAGATATTGAATCTTAAGTTCGGATTTTAATTCAGGTTGAATCATGCAGAAGACAGCTCCTGTTTATACTGAGGAAAATAATTGTCAGGATTGTTATAAATGTATTAAGGCATGTCCTGTAAAAGCCATAAAGATAGAGTCTGCTTCGGCTTCCATAGTTCCGGATTTGTGTATTTACTGCGGTACATGTACATTGATATGTCCTGCGAATGCCAAGAAGGTAAGGAATGATGTTGATTTTGTCAGACAGGCTCTTATAAGGAAGGAAAAGATAATAGTCTCATTGGCACCTAGTTATTTGAGTGAGTATGCTGACGAAAAAATAGAGAACGTGTTGGCTGCTTTCAGGGAGGCGGGCTTTTGGAAGGTTTCTCAGACTGCGATAGGAGCGGAGAAGGTTGCGGTGGACACCAAAAAATGGCTTGACAAGCAAGGCGACGGTGTTTATATTTCGTCATGTTGTCCGTCGGCGGTTCAGCTGATAAGAAAATATTATCCACAGTGTTCTTCGTCTATAGCACCTGTTTATTCGCCTATGGTTGCTCACGCGGCTTTTTTGAAGGAGATTTGTCCTGAAGCCAAGGTTGCTTTTGTGGGACCTTGTGCTGCCAAAAAGTCGGAGTTGGTTCATTTTGGTGGAATAATAGATTATGTGTTGACATTTCAGGAGATAAAGGAATTGTTTTATGATATGGGAATTTATTTTGAATTTATGCGTCCCAAGGAGGAGGATAGCTTCTTCCCGTTCAAAGCCGGCAAGGGCAACCTTTATCCCATAGATGGGGGAATGTTGACCAATATGATAAATACCATATCTACCACAGAGGCGCGTATAAACCATAATATGGGAGATGTTGGAGTTCGATACATGACGTTTTCGGGTGTAAAGAACATACAGGAGATTTTGGAGGATTATGAGAAGTTGGGAAGCGGTTGCAAGACGTTTTTGGAGCTTATGACATGTGACGGAGGTTGCATAAAGGGGCCTTGTTCCAATGTTCATCATTCGTCTGCAGCCAAAAGAGTCGAGGTATTGAGAGGTTCCGAAACCGATACTGAAAAAAATAATTATCAAGAAGTTTTGGAGGGACTTGACATAGGGGTAAGTTACGATTATATTGACCAGGTAAAGCCTAAGGAATATACACAGCAGGAGATTCAGGAGGCTTTGAAACGTGTCAACAAGAAAAGCGAAGCTGACGAGCTCAATTGCGGAGGATGCGGATATGACAATTGCAGGGCATTTGCCAAGGCTTTGTTGGACGGTAGGGCCGAGAATGACATGTGTGTGTCCTATATGAGGAAGATAGCTCAGGATAAAACGAATATCTTGTTGAAGAAAATGCCTCAGGGTGTGGTTATTGTTAACGAAAAAATGAAAATAGTTGATGCAAACGAGAAATTTGCCACTATTTTGGGAGAAGAGGTCAAGACAATATTTGATGCAAATCCGGGATTGTATGGTGCGGACATAACAAAGATAGTTCCATTTCACAAGTTCTTTTCTTCTGTGTTAAGTACCGGCGTTGATGTTGTCGAGCAGGACATAAGGGATGGCGACAATTATTACAGTCTTTCGGTGTTTTCTGTTCAGGATTATTCGTTGGTGTGCGGAATAATCCAGAATCTGCACGCCCCGGAGGTCAGAAAGGATTTGGTTCTTAAGCGAACGCAGGATGTAATAATGGAAAATATGAAGGTTGTTCAACAAATAGCTTTCTTACTCGGGGAAAATGCCTCATATACGGAGGCAATGCTCAACTCCATAGTTGAATCGCATCAGGATGGAGATAAAAAAGATAATGAACAGAAAACATTCGAGCTATAATTTGTGAGGATATGCTTAACAAGGATAAGCTTTTTGTGGAAGTAGGCAGCTATCAGAACAACAAGTGCGGCAATATGGTTTGCGGGGATTGCATCCTGTTGAAAAAGTGTATAGGTGAGAACAGAAATATAGCCGTTTTGTCGGATGGATTGGGAAGCGGAGTGAAAGCGAATGTCCTTTCTACCATGACGGCATCCATGGCGATGAATTTCAGAGTAAGACATGAGCCTATAATACGAACGGTTAAAACCATCATGAAGACACTTCCTGTGGACAGTGTCAGGAACATAAGTTATTCTACTTTTACAATAGTTGACGTAGATACTAACGGGGAAGCTAAAATAGTGGAATTCGACAATCCTCCTTTGCTTTTGGTCAGAGACGGCAAGATTCGCCAATTCCCTACATCCGATACCATAATCGGAAAGGAAGGCTTGGCAAACGGATTGGATGAAAGACGTATCAAACTATCGGATGTAACTCTTCAAAAGGAAGACAGACTTGTTTTTTATTCCGACGGGGTTTCCCAGTCGGGCATAGGCAACATGGATATGCCGTTTGGATGGGAGGACAACATATATCAGTTCATAGAAGACATTATAGAGAAAAATCCTTACATATCAGCGAGGGAATTGTCCAAAAGAATAGTTAAGCAGGCAGAGCTTAATGACATATTGAAACCGAAGGATGATACTTCATGTGTTGTAATGTATGTCAGGGAACCGAGAAGACTGTTGATATGTACGGGACCTCCTTTTTCAGAAACGAAGGATAAGTATCTTGCAGAAATAGTTTCATCGTACAGAGGTAAAAAGATAGTTTGCGGAGGAACAACTTCCCAGATACTTTCCCGTGAATTGAACCGGGAAATAACGGTTGATATAGATGATGTAGTTGCAGGCCTGCCTCCGAAGTCCACAATGGAAGGCATAGATCTTATGACCGAGGGAATAATTACGCTCGGAGCTTTGGGAGAAATACTTAAGGCAGGGATGCCTAAGGATTTGAACGGGAAAGGTCCTGCGTGGGATATGTTCAAAATGATACTGGATGCGGATATAATAGATTTCGTGGTAGGAACCAAAATAAATGTGGCGCATCAGGACCCGACTTTGCCGGTAGAGTTGGAAATAAGAAGAAATGTTGTCAAAAACATAGCGACGCTTCTTGAGGAAAAATTCATGAAAGATGTTCGAATGCAATTCATATAAAGATTAAATATCCGAGAAGAAGGAACAAAAATAAGAGATATGTTAAACGTTAGAATTTGTGTAGGAACCTACTGTTATATTACAGGAGGAGAAGAGTTGGCAAAGTTGAAAAAGAATTTGCCTGAAGAGATAAGGGACAAGGTTGAGATGATAGGCTCGGCTTGTTTGGGATGTCATGATATGGAAGGAGTGGCCAAGCCGCCTTATGCCAAGGTTGGAGATGTCCTTATCCAGGAATGTACGGAGGATAAGCTCCTCGATGAGATATACAGACAACTGAATATGGAGAGAAAGTAAAAAATAAACCATAAATATTTTAGTATAATGGCAATCAATAATGCAGTTGAGATCCGTAGAGAGATATTAATGCGATTGGCAAGGCTTGTTGTCACAAATCAAATAGAGGAGAAAATAGACAGGCTTCCGTTGGAGATGAGACCTAAGGGAAGGATTAACACCAGATGTTGTATTCACAAGGAAAGAGCCGTGTTGAAATACAAAACAATGGCGTTGCTCGGATTTAATGTTTATGATGAAACCGACGAGTTGGACCCATTGTCTCACTATGCCCGTCTTGCGGAGGAAAGAAAGGATAAGACATCCGTAATGATGACGGTGGTTGACGAGGCTTGTTCTTCTTGCGTGAAGAATAACTATATTGTTACCAATTTGTGCAGGGCATGTGTTGCCCGTCCTTGTACTTACGCCTGCAAAAAAGGTGCAATACAGGTAGGCGAAAAGCAGGCTCATATAGACCCTTCAAAATGTGTCAACTGTGGAATGTGTATGGAAGCATGTCCTTTCCATGCAATAATTTACCAGCCTGTGCCTTGTGAGGAGAGTTGTCCGGTAGGCGCAATATCGAAAGATGAAAACGGCATAGAACATATAGATCCCGACAAGTGCATATATTGTGGCAAGTGTATGGTGGCTTGTCCTTTCGGTGCAATATTGGAAAAAACATTTTTGGTTGATATTTTCAGAGACATAAGAAACGGAAAGAAACTCGTGGCAATGGTTGCTCCTTCTTTGGGAGGACAGTTCAAGGTCGAATACGGAAAGATTCTTACGGCCATAAAAAAACTCGGTTTTTACGATGTTGTCGAGGTGGCTTTGGGAGCCAATGTGACGACAAGAGAAGAAAGCAAGGAGTTTTTGGAACGTATGGAGGAGGGC
>DXGG01000065.1 GCA_019114015.1 Candidatus Onthomorpha intestinigallinarum
TTCCGATACTTACGCATTTGGACAATCTGGACAGAAAGGCCCTGAAAAAGATATTGACAGAGCCGAAGAATGCCATAACGAAGCAATACAAGAAGCTTTTTGAACTGGACGGAGTCGATTTGAGTTTTGAACCTGAGGCATTGGATTATTTTGTTGATGTTGCTGTGGAGCATGAATTGGGAGCGAGAGGTTTGAGAGGTATAATGGAGGCTGTGATGATGAACCTGATGTTTGAGGTTCCAGGCAAGAAAACGCTTAAGAGTTTTGTCGTTACAAGGCAATATGCACAGGAACAGTTTGAGGCTAACGGCAAAGGTCTTTTGAAAGATAAGAATTGAGTATAATCATAGCGTGTTTTGTTTATGAAGAGGTTTCTTGTCGTGCTTTTCCTATTGTGTTCGGTTTTTGTTAAGGCCCAGCAAAGGGGAGGGATGGTTGTATTCGGTACCATATACAAAGGGGATACCATACCGATGATGTATTTGGATGCGGTTTGCGTACGGGCTTATGTAAGTCCGTTGACCGAGGAGGAAAAGAGAAAATACAGGAAACTGATACGCAATGTAAAGATAGTTTATCCTTATGCGAAACAGGCAGGCGTGCTTTTGGACAGATACAATATCGTTCTTGCCCAGGCCAAGAACGATTCACAACGCAAGAAGATAATGAAGCAGGCTGAAAAGGAGATAGAATACAAATTCGGACCAAGGTTGAAAAAGTTGAATCGTTCTCAGGGCAAGATACTGATAAAGCTTATAGACAGGGAAACGGGCAGTGATTCTTATGCTTTGGTCAAGGAGTTGAGAGGGAACTTCAGAGCGTTTTTCTATCAGGCGCTCGGGAAGCTGTTCGGTTACAATCTGCGTTCGAAATACGACCCTGTAAATAACGAGGAGGACAGAATGATAGAGAGAATAATATACGGAATAGAAACCAAACGGCTTTAGGCGTATGCGGTATGGAGTGTGTCTGTTGTCGGTTGTACCTTTGAGGGCGGAACCGAGGGAGAGTTCGGAGCAGGTCAGTCAGTTGGTTTTCGGTGATTCGTTCTCCGTGTTGGAATTGAATGACCAAAGAGCTTATGTTGAATTGGCTTTTGACGGTTACAGAGGTTGGGTTGACAGAAAACAGGTCGTTGTGATTGACAACAGGGATTTCTTCATGTTGACCAGGTCAAAGCCTCTTTATTCCGTTGATTTCGCTTCGCAGATTTTAATAAGGGATTTGCGTATCGGTTCGGAAAGACGTGTAAATGTGCCTTTCGGAAGCCGTTTTTTTTCAAATGAATATGTTGTAGGGGATTTTATGATACGGGCCAATAATGTTCTTCTGTCAACGGAGCATGCCTTTTCGGAGAAAACGCTGATGAAATATGTGAATATTTTTTTGAATACTCCCTATCAATGGGGTGGCAAAACGGTATTTGCCACGGATTGCTCCGGGTTTGTACAAAGCATTTTCAAGATGTTCGGCGTGGGGCTTTTGCGCGATGCTTCCATGCAGATAACTCAAGGTAAGCAGGTGGATTCGTTGCAGGAGGCCAAGGCTGGGGATCTGGCTTTTTTTGTATCCGACAAGGCAAAAGTGGTTCATGTCGGAATATTGCTTTCCTCCACAAGGATTGTTCATGCTTCGGCCTGGGTGAGGATAGATGATATAGATGCCAAGGGCATAATCAGAAAAGAAGACGGTCTTTACTCGCATAAACTGTTTCAGATACGGCGCTATTTCCATTAGAACCTGACAAACAACTGTATTCCTATGTCTTGCTTGTGGGATGAGGCTATCAGATCGTTGCCAGAGGATATTTCGTCACGGTCTTCGTATATGTAAACGGCATAGCGTGCGGACAGTTCCATGTTTTTCCACGGTTTTGTCTTTATGTAAAGATATAGTCGGTGTCCGTTTCCGTTAAGTATGGCGGAACTGTAATTCAACGGCAGATTGTATTCGTATATGGAGAAATGATTGTCGTAATCCGTAGTGTTGAAATAAGCATAACGAAGATTCACTTGCAGGGGTATTCTTTTGCCTTTGTATATGGTTTCGAGATAGGCGAAATATCCGTTGTTTTGATTTGACTGATAAGTTGAAGAAAAGGAATATCCAAGGCGGGATTGCAGTTGGAAGTACTCGTTGATTGAGTATATGTATGAAAACTGCAATTGCTGTACGGTGTTGTCTGTCAATATTTTTTGATTGTCGCTTATCTTTTCGTCTTCCTGACGGTTGTTTAGTTTGTAGGTCAGTCTCAACATATTATTGTCATTTGGCGTATATCTTATTTCGCTTCTTATTTTGAAGCCGTTGGCAGGGCTTGAACTTCTGTACGTGTTGAATGGAAAGTGAAAAAAATCCGTTCCGGCGTAGTATGACAGGTGGTCGTTTATTCTGTGTGCGAAATTTATGTTCACTCCTTTTTCATTCATGTTTCTTGATTGGGCTCCTATGGCACCGGAATAGAAGTTCTGGAATTTTGAACCGTAATCCCTGTAAGCGAGGGACAATGTCGTTTTATATGCCAGATTTATTTGCAGTCCTGCTATATATGCGAAGGCTTTGTTTCTGCTTACGGCTATTTCCCCGAACAGTCTTAATCTTTTGTACAGATAGGAAAAGTCTGTTGCCAAAACATTGTTGTGTTTGCCTTCAAAGTAGTATTTCTGATAGGTTGCGTTACTGTGCTTTATAGGATATTTGTAGTCATAGTACAAGGCGGTTGCTCCTATCTGGAGTCCTTTGTTTTGATACGTCCAATGGACGCCTGCCATTCTGTTTGCGTTGGAATCTTTCTTTTCGAGTTCGGACGCTGTTCTGTGTAGTCCTTCGGTCAGTATGCTTCCGGAATAGTCAACCTTGTCATAGCTCGCAAACAGAAACAGATTTGATTTGCCTATTTTTATGTTTGTCGCAATACCTCTGTTATATCCGTATTCGGTTGTGGAGCGATGGGGTTGTATTCCGAAATTGCGTTTCTTTATGTTTGCGTCCGTCGTAAGGTAATTCAACGAGAACCCTTGTCCGATGGCAAGTCCTTCTCCGAAATTCAAACGGTAGTCTCCCAATGTTACTTGTTCTATAAAACCTATATCTTTCAGGGTCAGTTGTATGGCGTAATAATCGAATCCTTTTTTCTGCATGGAATTGAAAAAGGGTTCTCCCGCGTCTTTATCTCCTACTATGCTGAAATGCATTCGGTCGAAATAATCCATGTAATATCGGAATGTTGTGGCGAATCCTTTACCCAGATAACCTTTGTTGTCCGTTCGGGTATAACCCCTTGATTTTTCCAACACCTGTTTGTATTGTAGTCTTATTTCATGGGAAGAGTGTTTGAATACGGAGTCAAGTCTCAGGGGCGGTTTGTATTTTGGTTGGCTGACATGTACAAAAGGTGAAATGTTGTTTATTGTTGTACTGTCAAATCCATTGATGTATTTCAGTTCGTAAATGCTTAACAATTCTCCGGTTTCTTTTATATAGTGTTGTAGAGAGAATATTTGAAAATCATCCAGTCCCAATATTTGCAGTTGGTTTTCGTCTGCATCGTTTAGGTTTATCGGATTCGTGTAAAGGTTATACAATTGTTCTACAAGCAACTCCTTGTCTTGGTTGCTTATATCCGATTCTTCTATCTGTCGTAGTCTGTTTTCTATGAATGAGTTTATTTCCTGGGCGTTGCATTTGAATGAAACAAAAAACATGAAACAAATAAGGATATATGTTTTCCGCTTATTCATTTCATGTTTGTATTGAGTGTTATATGATATTGTCAACTGCACTTGCTCCATCCGCAGGACGAACATTGCTTGCAGCCGCTTGTGTATATTACAGGTTCACCGCATTGCGGGCATTTCTCACCCTCAACTACTGTTCCGTCCTTGACGTACCTTTTCAAGGCTCTTGCTATTCCGTTTTTCCATGTGTTTATTGAGTCTGTATCCAAAGTAAGTTTAGAAACCAGTTCTATGACATTTTGAATAGGCATTCCGTGTCTCAGGATTCCGGATATCAGTTTGGCATAATTCCAATATTCTTTTTTAAACATTCGTGACAAACCTTCGATTGTCACTTTGTATCCGTCGGAATCCAAAAACTGAAAGTCGTATCTTGCCGGTGCGGAACCTTCCTTTACTCTTATAATCCAACCTTTGTCGACAAATGTTGGGAGAAGGAAGTTGTCCGCCTTACCTGAAAATATCTCGTAAGGTCTTTTTTCGTACAAACCTACGACAGCAATCCATTTCTCTTTGTCGTTTTGGAATCGAATTACTTCTGCATCCAGTTTTTTTGGCCGTTTTGGAGCCTTGGTTTCGGTGAACGAGTATTCTTTTTTGCCTTCATTGGCCACCAATACGCCGTTTCTTGAACCGTCTCTGTAAATGGTCATGCCCTTGCAACCACATTCCCATGCGGTTTGATAGATTTGAGCTACTACTTCCTCGCTTGTTTCTTTAGGAATGTTGACCGTAACCGATATTGAATGATCAACCCACTTTTGAATGGCACCCTGCATTTTTACTTTGTTAACCCAGTTAATGCAATTGGCAGTAGCATTGTTATAAGGGGATTTCTCTATTATTTTCTGTATTTCTTCTTCAGAATATTTGTATTTTAAATCTTCTATGTTATAGCCGTTGATTTCCGCCCATGTGGCAAATTTGTGGTGTAATACGTTATATTCTTCCCATGCCTGGCCTTCATTGTCGTAAAATGAAACTATGGCTTTATTGTCGTTAGGATTTACTTTTCTTCTTCGTTTGTAAGATACCATAAAGGCAGGTTCTATGCCGGAAGATGTTTGCGTGCATATGCTTACACTTCCTGTAGGCGCGATTGTCAAAAGAGCGATATTACGTCTGCCGTATTTACACATCATTTCGTACAGTTCACCGTCAGCTTTTTTCAACCTTTGAATGAACGGATTTTTTTCTTCCAGCTTATAATCATATAAAGGAAAGGCTCCTCTGTCTTTAGCCATAACGACAGAGGAACGATATGCCGCACAAGCCAATTCTCTCTGCACCTTAACGGCAAAATCCGTCGCTTGATCCGTTCCGTAAATCAATCCCATTGCCGCAAGCATGTCACCTTCAGCCGTTATTCCAAAACCCGTTCTACGACCTTCCAAACATTTTAATTTTATATTTAACCACAAATTCTTTTCGACCCTTTTTATGTCGGAAGGCTCGGGATCTGAATCAATTTTTTTCAGGATCTTTTCCATCTTTTCAACCTCCAAATCTATGAGGTCGTCCATAAGTTTCTGCCCTTTCTGAACATGTTCCCTGAATAAATCGAAATTGAATGATGCTTGTTCCGTAAAAGGGTTATCAATGTAAGAATACAGATTGATTGCCAATAACCTGCAGCTGTCATACGCACAAAGAGGTATTTCACCGCAAGGATTGGTCGATATTGTTTTGAATCCGAAAGACTGATAACAGTCGGGAACGGACTCTCTGATGATAGTATCCCAAAATAATACTCCAGGCTCGGCAGAAAGCCATGCATTGTGTATTATCTTTTTCCACAGGCTTTTTGCATCTATGAATTTTTCTACAATTGGCTTTTTATCGTCTATTCGGAATTGTTGCTTGTATTGTTTCCCTTCTATTGCACAGCGCATGAATTCGTCGTCAATTCTTACGGAAACATTTGCCCCGGTTATTTTCCCTTGTTCCAATTTGGCATCTATGAAATCCTCCGCATCAGGATGTTTTATTGATATGGACAACATGAGAGCTCCTCTTCTGCCTCCTTGTGCCACTTCTTTTGTAGTATTGGAATATCTTTCCATGAACGGAACTATTCCAGTGGATGTCAAAGCAGAATTCTTTACGGGACTGTATTTGGGCCTTATGTGAGAAAGGTCGTGTCCGACACCACCTCTTCTTTTCATCAATTGGACTTGTTCTTCATCTATTTTCAGTATTCCACCATAGGAATCGGAGTTGGCAGGATTGCCTATTACAAAACAATTGGACAGGGAAACGACCTGGAAATCATTTCCTATTCCCGACATCGGACTGCCTTGAGGTATTATGTATTTGAAGTCTTTCAACAATTCATATATCTCATCTTCGCTCATCGGGTTATTGTATTTGCCTTCTATTCTTGCAAATTCTTTCGCCAAACGCCTGTGCATTTGATCCGGATTCAATTCATAAACATTGTCTCCGTCTCTCAGGGCATACTTGTTCACCCAAACGTCAGCCGCTAAAGTATCGCCTTTAAAATACTCTATCGAAGAGCGTAAAATATCCTCTTTGTTAAGAACATCATTTGTCATAGCTTCATTTCCCTTTATTCTGTCTTTAACACTTCTTTTTCTTCCTTTTCCCTCTGATTTAGAGACGTTTCCGGAAACATTGTCAAAAGAAGAAAACAAATCTAATTCCATCGTCCAAAAGTGTAGAATTTCATCGAGCAAACTTACGAATATTATTCTATCCGCTTAATTTCGTCCAACTTTTAGTTTTCAACACAAGGCAGGTTGCGAATACTTGGAAGTCCTTTGTAATAAAGCAATGTAACTTGTTGAAAAAACTATTTCCCGCTTTAGGACGGCAAACATCTAAAAAAGATTCCGTCATAAAAGAATGAGGGACAAGGTAATGGTTTTCCGTTTTTTATACATATTTTTGCAAAAAGGAAAATTAAACGATAAATAGGGCATGAGAAAAATTCAAATGGTGGATTTGGGTACACAGTATCAGAAAATAAAAGAGGAAATAGACGGTGCGATATCTCAGGTTATAGACAGTACAGCCTTTATCAAGGGACCTAAAGTGGAGGAATTTTCCAATCATCTTGCGAGTTATATGAATGTAAAGCATGTAATTCCTTGCGGAAATGGTACGGATGCTTTGCAAATAGCTCTTATGGCATTGAATCTGCAACCTTCGGACGAGGTGATATGTCCTTCCTTCACATTCATATCTTCAGCCGAGGTTATAGGACTTTTGGGTTATCGGCCGGTACTTGTAGATGTGGATTACGATTCCTTCAACGTTACGGCACAAAACATAAGAAACGCCATAACCGAAAGAACAAAAGCAATAATTCCCGTACATCTTTTCGGACAATCGGCACCCATGGAGGAAATCATGGAAATAGCCGGAGAGCATAATTTGTACGTGATTGAGGATACGGCACAGGCAATAGGTGCGGAGTACATCTTCAGGGATGGAACAAGAAAAAAACTCGGAACGATAGGCACGATAGGTTGCACTTCGTTCTTCCCCTCCAAGAATCTGGGCTGTTACGGAGACGGAGGCGCATTGTTTACCGATGACGACAATCTGGCGCAAGTTATGAGGATGACTGCAAACCACGGCATGAGGATACGTTATCATCATGAAAGACTCGGCATCAATTCTCGCCTGGATTCCATACAGGCGGCAGTGTTGGATGCAAAGCTTCCTTACCTTGACAGGTACAACAGGTCAAGATACGAGGCGGCACAAGTATATAACCGTGCTTTCGAGTCGGTTGAGGGTGTGGTAACCCCAAAACAGAAGGATTATTCGACACATGTGTATCATCAATATACGTTGAAGATAAAGGACGGCAAAAGAGATGCCCTCAGGGATTTCCTTATGAAAAACGATATCCCGGCAATGATATATTATCCTATCCCTTTGCACAAACAGGAGGCCTTTTCGCATATAGCAGTGCAAAACGGTTCTCTCGAGGTTTCGGAATTGCTTGCCGAACAAGTGCTTTCCCTGCCGATGCATACCGAATTGGATGCTTCGCAACAGGATTACATCATATCCAAAGTAAAGGAATTTTTCAACGAATAACGTAATGATTTATGAGAACGGTTTTGGTAACGGGCGGTTTGGGCTATATAGGAAGCCATACCGTGGTGGAGTTGCAGCAAAAGGACTATGAGGTTGTGATTGCCGACAATCTGTTCAATTCCAATGAAAAGGTATTGGATTCCATAGAGAAGATAACGGGAGTGAAACCGCATTTTATTAAGGCGGACCTGAGCCTTGCGGACCAATGTGCAAAGGTCTTCGAGTTGTTTCCAGAAATAGAGGGTGTCATAAACTTTGCCGCATTCAAGGCAGTGGGGGAGAGTTGCGACAAACCGGTGGAATATTACAGAAACAACTTGAACATAATCCTCAATCTTTTGGAACAGATGATTGCAAGAGGAATAGAATATTTCGTACAGTCCTCATCATGCACCGTTTACGGCGAACCGGAGACGTTGCCGGTAAGAGAAGACAGTCCCATTCAAAGAGCCACCTCGCCTTACGGCAACACAAAACAAATGGCCGAAGATATATTGCGTTTTGCAAGCGATACGGGGAAGGTAAAGGCCATGGCTCTGCGTTATTTCAATCCGATAGGCGCACACGAAAGTGCTTTGATAGGGGAGTTGCCCAACGGAGTGCCCAACAATCTTATGCCGTACATAACACAGACCGCAGCGGGAATACGTGAAAGGCTCACGGTTTTCGGAAACGATTATCCGACACCCGACGGAACATGTATAAGGGATTTCATTCATGTGGTCGATTTGGCCAAAGCCCATGTGGTCGCAATGGACAGGTTCTTTGAGCACGGTAATAAGGCTGCTTTCGAGTATTTCAACATAGGAACGGGACGCGGATATTCTGTTCTGGAAGTTATTCGCAGCTTCGAGAAGACAACGGGCGTGAAACTGAACTACGTTTTTGGCCCAAAGCGTCAGGGAGACATAATAAGGATATGGGCCGATACTGCACTAGCATCCGAAGAGTTGAAATGGAAAGCCGAAAAATCCCTCGACCAGATGACTTCCTCGGCATGGAAATGGCAGTTGCATCTGAAGGGATAAACGGAATTTGATTTCAGATTTTTCTTTCTTGATTCTGTTTTTACGGATTCAGAAAAGAAAAATCTGAAATCAAGTTTCAGAAATCCAGTTCTTTTATCAGTTGTTCCACTATAAGACTCATGCTGTTCCCAGCCTTGTTCACACCCTGCAATACCTCTTCGTGGGTACAGTCAACTATGGTTTCCTCTCTGAAAACGTTGCTTATGACGGACATTCCCAAAACCTTAAGTCCGCTGTGAGAGGCAACGATTACTTCCGGTACCGTACTCATTCCCACAGTATCCGCTCCTATGGTACGGAAAAATCTGTATTCGGCAGGTGTTTCGAAACTTGGTCCGCTCGTTCCCAAATAAACTCCTTCTCTGTAAGCGATACCCATGCGTTTTGCCATGTTTTCGGCTTTTACAAGTATGTCTTTGTCGTATATTGTACTCATTGACGGGAAGCGTGTTCCGAGTCGTTCGTCGTTGGGGCCTATCAAGGGATTGGGCATAAGGTTTATGTGATCCTTTATGAACATTATGTCCCCTACTTTGAAATCAGGATTCACTCCTCCCGAAGCATTGGTGGTTATAAGCAGTTTCACTCCCAGTTGTTTCATGACCCTTACCGGAAAGGTTACCTGTTGCATGCTGTAACCTTCGTAGTAATGAAACCGTCCCTGCATGCACAATATTCCCTTGCCGTTTACGAGTCCGAAAATCAGTTCTCCCTTGTGTCCCTGTACCGTAGATACGGGGAAATGGGGGATTTCCCTGTAAGGAATCCTTTTGCACACCCGGATATTGTCGACAAAGTCGCCCAAACCGCTGCCGAGTATTATGCCTGTTTGAACCTCACGGTCTATTTTCGAACGTATGAAAGCCGCACTTTCATTTATCATCTCGTACATCTTGTTCTATCGTTTTTTCTATTAAACATTCCTGATTTGGATACAGACTTACCTCTATGTCTATCGGAAGCACATGCAGCGGAAGGGGAAACGCACGCAGTTTCGTAGCGTCCTTTTCCGTTGTAAGCAATATGGAATCCTTCGTTTTCAGCCGACAGAACCTTTCAGTTATCCTTTTGATGTCTCTGTCGGTGAAGTTGTGATGGTCCTTGAAGGATATTACTCCCTCGACGCGGCTTATGCCGTCAAGATATTTCACTATATGGCTGTTGTTGGCTATTGCCGTAAGCAAAACCACGCTTTTGTTTTCTATGTTGGTTGTTTTTGTCCTGTCTGTTATAAGATAAGGTTCTTTGTATATTATATTGGAGAAGAAAACCTTCTGATTGTCGTATGGTTTCAGTCTTGTGACGAAGTCACCCTTTTGTTTCGCAGTCAGCGGAGGGCATTTTGTCACCACTATGTAGTCAGCCCTTTTGTAGTTGAAGGCATATTCCCTGAGCCGTCCGAAAGGCATAACGCGGTCCTTGAAGAACGGTCTGTTGTATTCCGTGAGCAATATGTTCAGGTTCCGTCTGACATATCTGTGTTGAAAAGCGTCGTCGAGCAATATGAGGTTTATTTCCGGATGGTTTTTCCGTATTGTTTCTATTGCCAGATTTCTGTTTTCGCAAACCGCTACGAGTATTTCCTTGAACTTGTTTGCAATCTGCAATGGTTCGTCTCCGATTTGGGCTGCGGTGCTTGAAGGGTTTGCCTCGACATATCCTTTGGTTTTTCTTCCGTATCCTCTGCTTACGACTGCTATTTTGTGGGATTGCGACAGCCTTTTTACAAGATATTCCACAAAAGGAGTCTTGCCTGTTCCTCCCACCCTTAGATTTCCGACCGATATGGTTTTTATCTCGTGACTTTTAGTTCGGAGTATGTCGAAATCGAACAGAATGTTTCGTATATGTGTTATTATGCCGTACATTTCCTATTCGCAGTTGCTTACCCACAGTTTGAATCCGTCGAAGTATGTGCAGTAGTAATAAAGAGACCTTGTCGCTTTGCTTCCTTCGAGCGGAGAGCCGTCAAAATACAGGTATCTCGACTTACATTCCGGGCAGAACAATATTACATTGTTTGTCGTATCCACTTCAAGGCGTCCGTTGCAGTCTTTTGCCACGCAACTGCGTTCGAAGCAGATGAAATCCTCCCAGTTTTTCCGAAAGATGACCACGCCTCTTGCTCCGCCTTCAAAATATTCCCATCCTCTGTTTCCGTAGTTGAGGTTGAAGTATTCGGCCGAATCGGGTTCTATAAAGAAGTTGACGTATCCGTAATAGGGATATTCTTCTTCACAGGAGATGAACGTTACGGACAGAATGACTGTCAGAAATATTTTTTGCAGGCTTTTCATTGTTCTGAGTGGTTATTGAGCCGAGAAAATAGTGACAAGACATACATCACCCACGATTTTGAGGGTGTTCCTGCTGATTATGTCCATATTGTCCTTTGTGGTATGCCAATGTGGGAAGAAACTGCAGGAAGGGTCGTTCTGAACGATGTCTATCATAGGTATTTTGGCATATACGTTCACCCATACGTGGTCGTCCATTATCGGATAGGATTCTTCATTTACGAATATGTTGGAGTATCCTTTTGAAGCGGCTACATCCCACACCTTGTCCATTATTGAAGAAGCATAATTCATGGATTGCATTTCCTTTGTGAAACGCGGGTTCTTGTATCCCACCATATCCAACAGTATTCCGTACTTTGCCGTATAAAAAGGGATATGAGTGTTTTGAGACCAGAATTGCGAGCCGAGGCACCAGTCCGTCTGGTCTTCTATATCTGTTTCCGCCCATTTTGGAGAGCCCTGGTCTTCGAGGTCGAACAGAATAATGTCCAGGCCTTGGCTTGTATTCTTCTGTTTGAATATTCTTGCGATTTCCATCAGTACTCCCACGCCGCTTGCTCCGTCGTTTGCTCCGTCAATAGGGGTTTTGTGCAGAGAACTGTCCTTATCGTTGTCTGCCCATGAACGGCTGTCCCAATGGGCTCCCATCAGTACCCTGTCTGTTGAGGCAAGATTGAAGGAAGCTATTATGTTCCTGCCC
>DXGG01000066.1 GCA_019114015.1 Candidatus Onthomorpha intestinigallinarum
CCGGATACAGTTTACTCCCGACCTGTTGCCTGCCGACATAATAGGAACGATGATTTATTCGCCCAAGGAGGAATCCTTTTTCGTAAAGAAAGGACCCGTATTCTCCAATCTGATTTTGGCCGATGAAATAAACCGTGCCCCTGCCAAAGTACAGTCGGCTCTTTTGGAGGCCATGCAGGAAAGACAGGTGACAATCGGAGAAAACACATACAGACTGGAAGAACCGTTTCTCGTTCTTGCAACTCAGAATCCGATAGAGCAGGAAGGCACTTATCCTTTGCCTGAAGCCCAGATGGACAGATTCATGATGAAGGTCGTGATAACATATCCGAACAAGGAAGAAGAGAAGGAAATACTCAGAGGGCAGATAGCGGCAACCAAAAAGGAGATATCCCCAGTCATCAAACCCGAAGACATAATACATGCGAGGGAAGTGGTGAAGGAGGTTTACATAGATTCGAAAATAGAGAATTATATCACCGACATAGTCTTCGCAACTCGTTTTCCGCAGGATTACGGTTTGAACAACATGAAATCGTTCATCAGTTACGGAGCCTCGCCGAGGGCCACGATAAACCTCGCGCTTGCCGCAAGAGGACTGGCGTTCATAAAAAGGAGAGGATATGTCATTCCCGAAGACATAAGAGCCATCTGTCTCGATGTTCTGCGTCACAGGATAGGTCTTACCTACGAGGCGGAGGCCGAAAACGTCAAGGCGGAAGACGTGATAACGGAAATAGTAAACAGAATCGACGTTCCATAATCGAGCAATGACCACTGAGGATTTACTGAAAAAGGTTCACAGAATAGAGATTAAGGCCAAAAAGCTGTCTCAGGAAGTTTTTGCGGGACAATACCACAGTGCCTTCAAGGGAAGGGGCATGACGTTCAGTCAGGTGAGGGAATACATTTATGGTGACGACATAAGGAACATAGACTGGAACGTAACGGCCAGAAGCAACCACCCTTACATAAAGGTTTACGAAGAGGAAAGGGAATTGACCGTGATGCTGGTGATAGATGTCAGCGGTTCGACCCTGTTCGGTTCCGGAAATGCACTCAAGACAGAGGTAATTACGGAAATAGCTGCCGTTCTTTCCTTCTCGGCAATACACAACAACGACAAGGTTGGGGTGATTCTGTTTTCCGACAAGGTGGAAAAATACATTCCTCCCAAGAAAGGTTCCTCGCATATTCTCAGAATAATAAGGGAGTTGTTGCAGTATAGACAGGAGAGTTGTTTGACGGATTTTTCATGCGGGCTTATCTTTCTGAACAATGTCATAAAGAAGCGTTCCACCTGTTTTCTGATAACCGATTGTTTCGGCAGATTTGACGACAGTCTGCAAATAGTTGCGCGCAAACACGACATGTGTGCCGTTTTGGTGAACGATGCCAAAGAATACGAGCTTCCGGAAATGGGAATGGTTCAGTTCAAAGACACGGAAACCGGACAGACCTTATGGATAGACACGGACAGCAGGGCAACACGCGAGGCCTTTGCCATGGAAAGAAGAACAAGAGAAGAGGAAAACATTGCCAAATTGAACAAATACGGTGTTGACACCGTCAAGGTTTTATGCGGAGAAGATTACATCAAACAATTGACAAAATTGTTTGCTATGCGGTAAAAGCTGGAATATGAAAGTAAAAATCGTTTCACTGGTTTTATTGTTTCTTGCAGGCTTGTTGCGGTTGTCCGCTCAGGAAATAGAATGCAGAACCGATAAAAAAGACTACGTAGTCGGGGACAGAATAGAGTTGTCTTTCAAAATACCTTTGCAAGAGGGGGACATTCAAGACGTTATTGTTGCAAGAGAGGATTCGGATACCTTGGAGCTTCAGCAGACAGTAATGGACACTGTCGTGGAAAACGGAAAGAAATATCTGAATTACAGACAGTATTACATGAGTTTTGTAAACGGCGAACACGATCTGACGGGTTGCGTGAACATAAGAAGCCTCGGAAAGAACGGAGAAAAGCTCTACAAGTTGTCACCCCTGACAATAAGGGTATCGGATTACCCCACGGACAGCACAAATGCCGAAATCAAAGACATAAAAAACGTCCTTGACGAACCTTTTTCTTTCAAAGAGGCGTTGCCTGTCGTTTACGCTTTATTGATTGTCATTGCCGTTGCGGCGGTCTGTTGGTTTGCATTCCGGTATGCAAGAAACCACAGAAAGCCAAAGCCGAAAGACATTCCGGTACAAACAAAGGAATACGTTGCACCTCACATAAGGGCATTGAATGCTTTGGAAGAATTGAAGCAGGAAAGGCTTTGCGAACAGAAAATGCACAAACGTCATTACAGCGAACTGACGGAAATTCTTTGGACGTATTTGCAGGAACGCTTTGCGATAAATGCGTGCGAGATGACGACGGAGGAAATAGTGGAGGCCATGTCCCATGAAAAAGATATAATGAAAGAGAGTTTCGATACCGCATGCAGGATTTTCAAAACGGCGGATTTGGTCAAATTCGCCAAATATCATACGGACGGTTTCACTGACGAGAACACCATGTCGCTTGCAAGGGATTTTGTAAATTCAACCAAACAGGAAGAAAACACAAATACAGTTCAACAATGAGTCAAATAAGTTTTCAATATCCTTATCTGTTGTTATTGCTGCTGACAATACCCATGATGATTTTTTATCAGTGGTATTTCGACAAAAAGAGGAACACTCCCGTTCTGTATTCTGATCTTTCGCAGTTCAATGGAGCGAAGACCACATTGAGAATAAGGTTGAGGAAACTGCCCGACTGGTTGCGCATGTTGGCCGTTGGTCTGTTGGTTGTGGCGATAGCCCGTCCCCAAACGCATCTTTCCAAGGATGAAAGAAGCATTGAAGGCATAGATATCGTCCTTGCGCTTGATGTTTCAACCTCGATGCTGGCCGAAGACTTCAAACCGAACCGTCTGGAATCGGCCAAGGAAGTGGCGGAACGGTTCATCAAGGGACGCAAAAGCGACAACATAGGAATAGTGGTCTTTGCCGGTGAAGCCTATACGAAATGCCCTTCGACCATAGACCACAACATTCTGCTGGAACTGCTTGCCGGAACAGAGAGCGGCCTGATAGAGGACGGCACCGCAATAGGCGACGGACTCGCAACGGCAGTAAACAGAATAAAAGACACGCAAACCAAAAGCAAGGTCATAATCCTGATAACCGACGGGGTGAACAACATGGGCGCAATAGACCCTCTGACAGCTGCGGACATAGCAAAAGAATACGGAATAAGGGTTTACACGATAGGAATAGGAAAAATGGGATATGCCCCCTACCCTTACCAGACACCTTTCGGAAAACAATATCAGAATGTGGAAGTAAAAATAGATGAACAACTGTTGAAACAAATAGCCTCCACAACAGGCGGAAAATATTTCCGCTCCACAAAAAAATCTTCCCTGAAAGAAATATTCAAAGAAATAGACTCTATGGAAAAATCCAAGATAGACGTCTATTTTTACAAGCAGACAAAGGACATAGGTCAAAACCTGATACTCCTTGTCATTGCAATATTGATTGTGGAAATGCTCTTGAGAAAAACATATTTGAAAACCAATCCTTAAAACCCTAAGCAATGTTACGTTTAGAACATCCCGATTTGTTGTATTTATGGATTCTCATACCTGTATTCTACTTGTTGTATTTTTTTCTGACACGTGCGAAGAAAAAAACACTCGGACGGTTTGCTTCCGCAAGAATGCAGGAATTCGTAATACCGGATCTGTCCATAGGAAAACAATATCATAAGTTCACCTTATGGAATGCGGCCTTTTTCTTTTTGGTTTTGGCCGCAGCAAATCCGCAGATGGGTACTTCACTTGAAAAAAAAGAACGTTCAGGCACCGATCTCATCGTTTGTCTTGACGTTTCGAACAGCATGCTTGCCGAAGACATAAAGCCGAACAGAATTACAAGAGCCAAACAAGCCCTTA
>DXGG01000067.1 GCA_019114015.1 Candidatus Onthomorpha intestinigallinarum
GATGAATGCTAATAGGTATTTTTATGGTTATGTGGCTGTAATATTTTCAATGATATTTTGGGGTGTAAGCTTTGTTTGGACCAAGGAACTGCTTAATGCAAAATTGCCGGTCTTCTTCATATTGCTTGTACGTTTGTTTGTTTCTTCATTGATATTGTTTTCTTTCTTTTCATTGACTCACAAGTTGGACAGAGTGCATAGAAAAGATTTTCCCTTGTTCTTTTTATTGGCTTTATGCGAACCGTTTCTGTATTTTCTGGGAGAGAATTTCAGTATGAAATATGTCGATGCAAGTTTTGCCTCCATAATGATAGCAATTCTGCCGATGGCTACTTCTTTTGCATTGAGGATATTCAACAAGGAGAAGTTTAAGTGGAATCTTATTGTTGGCGTTGTTGTTTCCATAATTGGCATATTATTGATGGGCATGAATGAACACTTTGTATTTTCTGCTTCCATAGAAGGCGTTCTTCTTCTTGTTTTGGCTGTAGTTTCCGGAGCAGGCTATAGTGTTGTCTTGTCGCGATTGGTGTATGAATATGGGCCTGTGACCATAACAACATATCAGAACATAATAGGAACATTGTTGTTTTTGCCATGCTTTTTGTTTTTTGACATGAATAAGGTCCATGATATTGTTTGGTCGTGGAGAATTATATCGGATTTGTTGTTTTTGGCAGTCTTGTGTTCCTCCGGTGCTTTTATATTGTATTCTTATTCGGCCAAAAAACTCTCTATTGCAAAAGCCAGTGTATTTACGAATGCAATACCCGTTGTAACCATAGTGTTTGCCGTTTTGCTCGGTCAGGAAACATTTACGGTGATGAAGACGACAGGAATAGTAATAGTGGTTTCAGGCTTGATAATAAGTCAGATTAAAATTAAAAACATATAAAATGAAAGTGAAAGTTGGATTGGTTCAAATGAGTTGTGAAAAAGACAAAACGGCAAATTTGAACAAAGCGATAAAAAAAATAAGGGAGAGTGCAGAAAAAGGTGCAAACATAGTTTGCCTGCAGGAGTTGTTCGCATCTTTGTATTTTTGTGATGTAGAGGATTATTCGAACTTTGATTTGGCTGAAAGCATTCCGGGTAAAACTACTCAGACTTTTTCGGAATTGTCAAAGGAGTTGGGAGTAGTCATAGTTGCATCTCTTTTTGAGAGAAGAGCCAAAGGTTTGTATCATAATACGACGGCAGTCATTGATGCAGACGGTACTTATCTTGGAAAATACAGGAAAATGCATATACCTGATGATCCTGGTTATTATGAGAAGTTTTATTTTACGGTAGGTGACTTGGGATATAAAACGTTTAAAACCCGTTTCGGTACGATAGGCGTTTTGATATGTTGGGACCAATGGTATCCAGAGGCAAGCAGGATAGTGGCTTTGATGGGTGCTGATATCATATTTTATCCTACTGCCATAGGTTGGGCACATTCTCAGGATGAGAAGACCAATAGGGAACAATATGAGGCATGGCAATGTATTCAGCGTTCACATGCAATTGCAAACGGAGTTCATGTGGTATCCGTAAACAGAGTGGGTAAGGAAGGAGAAATGATTTTCTGGGGTGGAAGTTTTGTGTCCAATCCTTTCGGTACGCTGCTTTATAAGGCTTCGCATACGGAAGAGGAAAACGCTGTTGTGGAAGTGGACTTGGATTTGACGGAACATTACCGAAAACATTGGCCTTATATGAGAGATAGGAGAATAGATTCATATAAGCCTATATTAAACAGATTTATAGATGAAATTTAGCCGATTATGAAAACACCGAAAGATTTGGGTTTTTGTTTTCCTGCCGAATGGAATGAGCATGAAAGTACGTGGTTAAGTTATCCTCATAATGAGAATTCATGGCCGGGGAAGATAGATGCTATATTTCCTTCGTATAACAAGTTTGTTGCGGAGTTATCCAAAGGTGAAAAAGTAAATATAAGTATTGAGGATGCTGCTGCAAAAGAAAGGATAGAGCAAGAGTTGTCGGATATAAAGGCGAATATGAAAAATATTTCTTTTCATTTTTTCAGGACCAATGATGCATGGTGCAGAGACCACGGGCCGGCTTTTGTACTAAAAGCCAATCAAAAGGCAATAGTGGATTGGGACTATAATGCCTGGGGCGGTAAGTATCCGCATGATTTGGATAATCTTATACCTAATCAGATAGCGGAATTATTGGACTTGGAGGTTTTTCGTCCTCATATTATAATGGAAGGAGGCTCTATTGACGTAAACGGTGAAGGCAGTCTTCTTACCACTACTTCATGTCTTTTGAACAATAATAGAAATCCACAACTTTCCCAAAGTGAAATAGAGGATAAATTGTGTCAATATTACAATGTGGATAATGTTATATGGTTGGGAGATGGAATAGTGGGAGATGATACGGACGGTCATGTGGATGATATCGCCAGATTTGTGAATAAGGATACGATAGTAACTGTTGTCGAGTATGATAAGAACGATGAAAATTATCATGTCTTGCAGGATAATCTTTCATTGTTGAAAAGGGCAAGACTTGAAAATGGCAAACAACCTGACATCATAGAGATTCCCATGCCGGAAAAGGTGATTTGGGATGATATGAGACTACCTGCTTCTTATGCGAATTTTTATATAGCCAATGAAGCGGTCATTGTTCCGTTGTATAATTGTGAACAAGATGAGAGGGTCTTGCAAATATTCGAGCAAATATTTGACAGAAAAGTTGTTGGCATAGATTCTACTGATATTATTTGGGGCTTGGGTAGTTTCCATTGTCTGTCCCAACAGGAACCTAAGTTGTAAAATCGTAGCAAGATATGAA
>DXGG01000068.1 GCA_019114015.1 Candidatus Onthomorpha intestinigallinarum
CCTCAAGATGAGATTTCCACATAGGGAGGTTAAAGAAGATGACCTGGATAGGTTGCAGGTGTAAAGGCAGTAATGTCAAAGCCGAGCAATACTAATTACCCGAGATCTTGACTTGGAACAGGCTTATATGCTGATATGTTGGAGATGTTGATATTAGAGATATTATTTGGTGGTTATAGAGCAGGTGAACACCTCTTACCATTCCGAACAGAGAAGTTAAGCCCTGCCTCGCCGATGATACTGCTACGGTGGGAAAGTAGGTCGCTGCCAGATTAAATTGAGAAGAGCTCCGCTATATTGCGGGGCTCTTTGGTTTTTTATGGCGTTCTCTCCGAATGTCTTATGAATCCGTTTTTCTCTTTTCTGAATTCATTTTTTTCTTTCCTGCAAAGGTATATTAGAATTTTTGAACCTAAGACAATCTTTTCCATATTCATTGCGAAATCGAACAAAAGTATTATCTTTGCATCCGATATGACCTCCCACGCTTCCCGTAGAACAGCGCACCCGGGGAGGTCTTCGAGTTTTTATATAGTAGCTTCTGTTCTAATTGACTGATAAAATTGATTATACAAAGAAACCGTTGACTCTCGCCCAGCAAGTTGCACGGCTAAAACAACGGGGACTTGTTTTCGATGATGAAAGCGAGGCAATTGCATATTTGTTCAATATCAGCTACTATCGACTTCGTGCTTACACTTATCCGTTTCAAGAAAACGGAGATAATTCCGAACATAACTTCACTCGCAAAGATATTCACTTCAAAGACATAATTGATCTTTATTGTTTCGATCGCAGATTGCGTTCTCTTGTTTTCAATGCAATTGAAAAAATAGAAGTGGCGGTACGCACTAAGATTATACAAATCTATGCCGAAAGTATTGGCGACAGTCATTGGTACTATGATGAAAGTTTATATCGTTTCGGCTATGATGATTTGAAAAAACATATAGAAGCTGATGTGAACCGCAGCAATGAAGATTTTATCAAGCATTACAATTCTAAATACGAAAACCCTCCAATGCCACCAAGTTGGATGGCTCTTGAAGTTGTGTCATTTGCCACATTGAGCCGTTTGTTTCAATCCTTAAAGCTAGACGACCGCAAAGAGTATGTAACCGAGCAATTTGGTTTAAAGAAAGTAGCAATCTTGGAAAATTGGCTACATGCTCTCTCCAATCTTCGCAACTGTTGCGCCCACCATAGTCGAGTGTGGAATCGCCGTTTTATGGTTAGTGTAACTTTGCCATATAATACTCTTTATCCGTTTATGGATAGAATAACAATCAGACAAATTCGCACAAATAAATTGTTCGCAATACTTTCTTGCGTTGCGTATGTCCTTGACATTATCAGTCCGGGAAGCAGCTTTAAGAAGAATATCAAAGAATTACTCAAATCCGATTGTCGTCTGCTTGATCTTAAAGATATGGGATTTCCAAAATATTGGCAATCGCTCCCCGTTTGGAGAGAAAGATAACAAACTATGCCTTTTATTATGCTATAAAATAGTTTGTCCCAGTGAGTCAGTAATCCTTATTAGGCAAACTATTGTTTTTGTTGAGTGTGTTTGCCTGAATATTTCTATGTATAAAGACATAATTGCAACTCTGACATATTAAAGTGGAGGAGAGTAAATATTTGAGACAAAATACAACCGAACCAGAAATTGAATTCATTGTCCTTTTTTCCCCGAGAAAATCGTAGGTGTTGTTACACTTTAATAAGGCTTAAATAAAGGAGAAAATAGTCGTTAGCTCATTTATTTTTTTTCTAATAATATTGAGTATTTCGTAAATTCACTATCTTTGCACTTGATTAGAGGTAACTCTAGTCAAGGTAAATGATAATCGAAGAAGCGTTGTGCTTATCTTGTAATTGGGAACCTAGGAAATTCACAATTGTACACAAAGATAGCATGGTGGTTCTCACGCTATAGCGTGGACTGCTATTACAATGTCCGTGTACAAGGTTTTCCTAGGACCTCCAATTAGAATGTTGTAATATTGCGGTTCCGCGCTTTTTCGTAT
Organism: Candidatus Onthomorpha intestinigallinarum; assembly: GCA_019114015.1. GTDB lineage: Bacteria > Bacteroidota > Bacteroidia > Bacteroidales > P3 > Onthomorpha > Onthomorpha intestinigallinarum. The sequence goes on from DXGG01000068.1 coordinate 2,031, forward strand.
ATATAATAACGGTTAAAGTTTTTGGATTGCAACTATTTGTTATTTTGTGTGAGTGAAATTAATTTAATAACAATCAAATAAATTATCAAGTTATGATCAGTAAAGAACAAGCAGAAGCAATTGTTGCTAAATTAGCACAGAGAAATCAATCAACGGGCAATTTTGATTCTCATGAATTTATAGATTTATTTCGTGCCATGTATGAGCATGAATATATTTCTATGCTTATGGAGAACGATACACCAACTTCTAATAATACAGCATTTCAAAGCACTAATAGTCAGATTGCAAAATTCCTGAGTGAAAATTCTGCAAAATTGAAAATAAAGAAAACAAATACATCTAGCAGTATGAATGACCATGGTAATATAACATCTAATGCGAAGTGGACTTTTCTATCAAAGACAATGTCTGTAATTTTACTCTTCATTTTTGGATTATCTACTGTTTTCTCGCAAGACTTTAAATCAAAAGATCAATTTGATGTGCCGCTATCAAAATCCTTATTTTTTACTATGTACATTCCAGATACGGCATATATAAAGAAAGATATGCTATTACTTCAAGATTTTATAAACGAAGGATACAGTAAGAAAAATCCACTATATAAGCATCTAGAAAATTTATATAAAGATTATTCTCGTGAACTGTATGGATTCAAAATTAATATGGTGAGTAAAACCGACATCCATAGGGCTGCGGACTTATGTATAAGTGCAATGCACGAAATCATAAATAAAACAAAAGGAGGATTGGAATTTACTTCAGATGAAGTTAAAGAAAATATGAATTTGGGATATAGATACAACTATAATAGTAAATACTTTTTTAATAGAGATAGCCTTGTAATGCCATTTTATACTATGAGAATAACAAATTCTGACTATATAAGCTATAAATTCCCTTTAATAGATTTTATAAGGAAAGAACCTTTAAGTTGGAATATTTATTCTAAAGAAACAGTGGAAATTTACGAAATGGATAAAGAGAATATGGTTGAGGGGTTTGAATGGATTAAGCTTGGTGAAGGAGATAGGTATATTAAGAATGAATGTAATTGTAATTTTGTAAAGAAGACATACCCTGTTGAAACGTCGTATTACGTATGTGCACAACATCCGGAATATGCAATTAATAGAAGTAAAATAAATAACGGATATGTATGGAGTTTGTATAACCTACAAGGAGAATTGATGAGAATCCATACATTTTATGACGATATGAAGGATGAAATTAAGCAAGCTCAAAACATATCATATTGGGAAGATTATAAAAGCAATAGGTATAATATTGCTTCTGAACCTCTTTTAACCAAACAGTATGTTGAAATGATTCTTAGTGGTAAAATGGATAGTGTCGAAGCAGAATACATAGGGACTATGCTAGGTATGGCCTTAGTTGGAGCTGTGGCTACAGAACTATCATCCTATAATCCAGGAGAAGCAACAAAGATTAGAAATAAAGCATCTGAGGGAGCTTTAAAAACATCAAATGATTTGATAAAAAATATAGATAAAGAAAAAATGAAGAGAGCAAGAAAGTATGTTGAACAACTTGAAGCTGATCATAGGACTGATTTTTATAAAGGTCGATGTATTCGAATTGATGACACTTCATTTTATTACTCATTAGTAAATGAGCAAGGGAAAGCTTCGTGCATTTTTAAAGTAAAATATATTCAGGATGGACCTTTTAGGGTCAAGAAAAATATTTCTCTTATAGAAAAGAGAATGTAGAATTGAGAGTGCTTATTTTACTCATCTTTTCCCTCTTTTTTATTTCTTTCTGCTTATCTTAGGAAACAGCTTTCTGAATCTCAGCAGTTGTGTTGTTATCTCGCCGCCTGCTATCACGAGGGTCACGGCTATTATTATCATTATTATTCCGCCGACAATCCTTGAGGTGAGCTGTTCGCCGAAGAGCGTCACGCCGAAAATCACGGCGGTCACCGGTTCCAACGCTCCGAGTATGGCTGTCTTTGTAGAGCCTATGTATTGCGCCGCCACGGTGGTGCACATGAACGATATGACGGTAGGCAGGGCGGCAAGCGCGACGAAGTTGAACCACAGATACCATTTGGTCGGCACTTTTATGTCGGTGCAGAAGTCCGTGCCGAAAACGAAGACGACAAAACCGAAGGTTATGGCGTAGAATGTCAGCTTTACGGTTGCTATCTGCTTGAGTGCGGGGCGGTTTACGCCCACGATGTATATTGCGTAGGATAGGGCGGAGGCCATGACGTAGCCTATGCCCGTGAGGCTGAGGGTCGTTCCTCCGTCACCCTTGTAGAGTATCCCTATTCCCGAAAGGGCTAGAATGATGCAGAGGGTGGTCTGTATGGTTATCTTCTCCTTGAAGAAGGAGGCCATTATCAGCGCGACCATTATGGGATAGACAAACAGTATGGTGGAGGCTATGCCGGCGTCCATGTAGTTGTAGCTGGTGAACAGAGTGAGGGAGGAGAGGGCCGCAAGTATTCCCATTATCCCGAGCGGCATTATCTCCTTTTTCTGCAGTTTGAAGTTACGGCCTCTCAATTTGACCATTGCCGCCAGTATGGGTATTGAGAAGAGGTAACGGAAGAAAAGGACGGAGTTGGGGTCGAGGCCGTCCTTGTAGAGCGGCAGGGTGAACAAGGGGTTCATTCCGTAGGTTGCCGCCGCTATTATTCCGAGTATGTATCCGCGTGTCTTGATGCTTGCCGTCATTTAGTTTTTTTTCTTTGTCTGTACAACTGATAAGAATTGATAATATTGTGCCAGATGCTGTAAAAACCGCCTGCGATAGCCGTTATAGGGGTGAAGAAGGTGTATCCCATCCATATAGCCAGCACGGTGTTTTTCTGTCCGAGGGACTGGGCCGCGCTTATGGGGTCGTTGTATTTCATTCCCGTCTTTCGTCCGATGAAGAACTGCAACAGACAGCAGAGAAGCGATACGAGTGCAAGACAGGTCTGTGTGAAGAGGCTGACGTTGCTGTGAACTATCGTTCTGGTCGTTACGGCTATCGCAAGGACCAGGGCCACGGCCCACAGGTAGAAGGACAGGTCGGGGTATTTCCTCAGTATCTGGACCAGTCTGGGGAAGAGGTGTCGTGCGAGTATTGCGGAGACGAGTGGCAGGAGCAGCAAGGGAAAGACCTTTCCGAGAATGAGCAGGAACGCGTTGAGCGGCGACAGGTCGGGATGAGGGTGTACAAACGGTACGAAGGCGGGTATGAGCATTGCGGTCGTAAGGTTTATCAATATGATATAGGTTGTAAGGTTTGCGGGCTTTCCGCCGAGCTTCTCGGTTATCACTGCCGCGGCCGTTGCCGTGGGGCAGATGAGGCATATCATCGCACCTTCGAGCACTATTCTTGCCTCATTGCGGGGGAAGACTATGAGCAGGGACGATATGGCCATGAAGCTGAAGGCCTGGAAGGCAAGCAGTATCAGATGCCAGCGGCACAGGTGCATGTCGCTTATGTTCACCTTGCAGAAGGTAAGGAAAAGCATGAGGAATATGAGCATGGGCTGTATTACGGATACGGCTCTGTTCGCAAACTGGTGTGTGCCGTCCAGAAAGGGTATGTTGACGTAAACGAAATAGGAAACGACGCCAAGGACCATCGCAATGGGGAGGGTCCAATTCCTGATGAATCTTATCATGTCCTTTGTTGTTTATTCGAAATAATTGCTTTCCAGCAGTTTGTACAGGGACTTGTCGTCGCCCATCACCCACACCATGTCGTTGCTTTTGAACTTGATGTGAGACGAAGGGTTTGGGATGGGAATGTCGTCACGTTCTATTCCCACCACTATGCAGTTGGTCTTCTTGTTCAACTGTGCGTCATAGAGGCTTTTGCCTATCCATGAGGAGTCCTTGCCGACTATGAAAGTCATGCACTTTATTGTCGATTTCGGATCCGCCTGCTGTTGTTGGGTGAACTCGTGCAGCGTCCTTACGTCGTCGTAGTTCAGGTCAATGCCCTTGTAGTCGATGGTAGCCTCCTTGAGGTTCTGTATGAGACCTATGACCAACAGTATGTCGTCGGCCTGAATGCTGAAGTCCCCGTCCGGAAACACAATCTGTTCTCCGTTGCGGCTTACGGCCACGACTATCACATCGTATTTCATTCTAAGGTTAAGTTCCTTGAGTGTCTTGTTGTGGCATACTCCTCCGTTCTGTACGGAATATGTGGTGATGTACAGGTGGTTGTCAATCCAATGGATGTTGTCGAGGTCAGACATGGGATGTCCGTCTTTTTCCGCCTTTTTCATTCTTTCCTCTATCTGTCTTTGGTTGAAGTTCTTCACAAAGCGGGATTCCAGTTTCCAGTATCTTTTCTGCAGACCTTTGCTCTGGAATATGAAGGCAAAGACTATGAGCGCTATTACCACGAGCAGAAATGGCGAGATGTTCCAATACACCCTTACAATCATGAACAGAAAGGACAGTGCGAGCATGTATCTGAAGCCTATCATGGCGGTTAGCAGCAACTTGTTGTTTTTGTTTGCCGACCATAGCGACAGGAAGAGCAGGGACTGTTTGCCGCGGTTGTGTATCATGCCTATGAGGAATGGAGATATGAATACAATGCTTATTAGGCTGAAGAGCAACAGACCGAAAGTCTTGTTATCGAACTGCGAGGCAATCGGCAGCATGAACATGGCGGATATGAAGAATATCGACATGCATATCATGGAGAAAACCAACAGGCTGCCGAAGTAGGACAAGAGCAGCTGTCCCCACTTTGACTCCTTGGAGTATTCTGCCGTGTCTTCCGTCTTGTTCAGCCTTGCCAGCCATTTCTTTGGCAGTACGGACTCCACAACACCGTAAGCGGGCAGCGCCAGCTTTATGGTGTATGGCGTTGTGAAGGTGGTTATCACGGAGGCTGCTATCACTATCGGGTATATATCCGGGGAGGTTACTCCGAGAGGCATACCCGTGGACGCTATTATGAATGAGAATTCTCCCATCTGTGCAAGGGAAAAACCCGACTGCATGGCAGTCTTTACGGACTGTCCCGCAACCCTTACGCCTGTGGTGGTGAATATCATTTTTCCCAATATGGAGGCCATCGCGATAATTATCATCGTGCTGAAGTTCTCCACAAGTATGTCGGGGTTTACCATCATCCCCACCGAGACGAAAAACACCGCACCGAAGAAGTCCTTGATGGGATTTATCACCTTTTCTATATTCTCCAGTTCTATGGTCTCGGCAAGAATGGAGCCCATGATGAAGGCTCCGAGTGCGGAAGAGAACCCCGCCTTTGTCGCCAATACCACCATTGTCAGGCAAAGACCCATGGACACCAACAGCAGCAATTCGGGGTTGAGCAGTTTCTTTACTTTCTTGAGGAAAGTAGGTATAAGGTATATGCCCGCCACGAACCATATGACCAGAAAGAATACGAGCCGCGTGACCATGGTGAACAATTCGAAGCCTTCGAACGACTTGCTCACCGCAAAGGTGGAAAGCATCACCATGAGCAGTATGGCGAACAGGTCCTCGAATATGAGTATGCCGAACACTATGGATGAGAAGCGCTCCTTCTGAAGGTTCATGTCGTTGAATGCCTTGACGATTATGGCAGTCGAACTCATGCACAGCATTCCGCCCAACAGCAGACTGTCGGCGGTATTCCAGCCAATGAGCCTGCCTATGACGAATCCGAAAACGGAAAGGGCTACGACCTCGAACAGTACGGCCTTTCCGCCGATACGGCCTATGGACATCATTTTCTTGAAACTGAATTCGAGCCCCATACCGAACAAAAGGAATATCACGCCTATGTCCGCCCACGTCGAGATGTTCTCCGGTGCGACGGTGGGGAAGAGCTTGAAGTGCGGACCTGCAAGAAATCCGGCCACTATGTAGCCCAGAACGACAGGCTGTTTCAGGAATTTGAAAAGAAGTCCGAAGACGGAACCCAATATCAGTATGATGGCCAAATCCGTTATGATAGAAGGAAGATGAGTCATGACAACATAATATTTATGTCTGCAAAGGTACGCATTATTTTGTTTCCCCTTATGCAATCGTAGGCATTTCGTCGGACTTGATTACTTGAATAATAACTGGTCTGTGCTTCATTTGTTTGTTTTGAAAAATAATAGTAATTTTGCAGGCCGGTTCGGTCTTTGCATTTGCTTACTCAAACCGCGAATCCGTGCCGTTGTCAGTTTTATTATGTTTAACAGGCTTAGTAAGAAGCGCAAAGAAAAATCATTTTTATAATGAGAGATTTGAAAAACATTCAACCTTTGTCTGATTTTGATTGGAACGCGGTTGGAAATGAAGGAGAAAAGTATTCGTCCGAGGATACGCAGAAGATGTCCGAGGCCTATGAGAAAACGTTCAATCAGGTTGGAGACCAACAGGTTGTTGAAGGTGTGATTGTTGCCAAGGATAATCGTGAGGTTATAGTAAACATAGGATTCAAGTCGGACGGTGTTATTCCATTGTCGGAGTTCCGTTACAATCCTGATTTGAAGGTAGGGGATACGGTAGAGGTATTCGTTGTTCAGAAGGAAGATGCAGGCGGACAGTTGATATTGTCTCACAAGAATGCCCGCATATTGAAATCATGGGAAAGAGTAAACGAGGCCTTTGATTCACAGGAGATAATAAAGGGATTCGTAAAGAGCAGGACCAAAGGCGGTCTTATTGTCGACATATTCGGCATAGAGGCGTTCTTGCCAGGCAGTCAGATAGACGTGAAGCCTATAAGAGATTATGACGTGTTTGTAGGAAAGATAATGGAATTCAAGGTTGTTAAAATCAACCATGAATACAAGAACGTCGTAGTTTCGCACAAGGCTCTTATAGAGGATGAAATAGAGGCACAGAAGGCTGAGATCATTGCCCGTTTGGAGAAGGGTCAGGTGTTGGAAGGAACTGTAAAGAACATCACCTCGTATGGAGTATTCATCGACCTTGGCGGTGTTGACGGTTTGATACACATCACCGATTTGTCATGGGGAAGAATAAATCATCCTGAAGAAATAGTACAGTTGGATCAGAAGATAAAGGTGGTAATATTGGATTTCGACGAAAGCAAGAAACGTATAGCTTTGGGCTTGAAACAGTTGACGCCTCATCCATGGGACAGTCTTGATCCAAACTTGAAGGTTGGTGACAAGGTGAAAGGAAAGGTTGTGGTATTGGCCGACTATGGTGCATTCGTTGAGATAGTTCCTGGCGTAGAGGGCTTGATACATGTTACTGAGATGTCATGGAGCCAGCATTTGAGAACGGCTCACGACTTCCTGAAGATAGGTGATGAGGTTGAAGCTGTCATCCTGACTTTGGACAGAGAGGAAAGAAAGATGTCCTTGGGAATAAAACAGCTTATACCTGATCCATGGACAAACATAACGGAGAAATATCCTGTTGGAAGCAAGCACGTTGCGGTTGTAAGAAACTTTACCAACTTTGGCATATTCGTTGAATTGGAAGAAGGTGTTGACGGCTTGATTCACATATCCGATCTTTCATGGAGCAAGAAGATAAAGCATCCTGCCGAATTCACCAAGTTGGGAGAAAAGATAGATGTGGTTGTTTTGGAAGTGGATGTTGAAAACCGCCGTTTGAGTTTGGGTCACAAACAGTTGGAGGAAAACCCATGGGATGTGTTTGAAAGCATCTTTACTTTGAACTCCGTTCACGACGGTACCATAATGAGCATAAACGACAAGGGTGGAGCAGTAGTTTCATTGCCTTACGGTGTTGAGGGCTTTGCACCTAAGTCTCACTTGCAGAAAGAGGACAAAACCATGGCCAAGGTGGATGAAAAGCTTCCGTTCAAGGTTATTGAGTTCTCCAAGGAAAATAAAAAGATAGTTGTTTCCCATACGCGTACATGGCAGGCTGAAGACTCTAAGAAGTCTGACGACAAGAAAGGCAGTTCCGAAGCGGCAACCGTGAAGAAAATAAACGAAAGTCTTGAAAAGACCACGCTTGGGGACATAGATGTCCTGGCTTCCTTGAAAGAGGAAATAGAGAAGAACAAGGAAAACTAAATAATTTCATAACGTTGCGGATAGGTGTTCCATATATTTGTTGGAGCACCTATTTTCATATACTAAAACAGTGTATTTTTCGTTGAACAATAGAGATATTGTACTTTTTTGAAATTGTTGGTCGAATGAAAAAAATATTATTGTTGCTGGGTTTGCTGCCCGGTATTTTGTCCGCTCAGTCTATCAGAGCCATTTATTCCACGCCTACATTCAATTCCCCACAGGGACCGTATGTAGAGATAAATACGTCCATAGATGCGACGAGTCTGAATTATGTCGATGTTTCTGGCAAACAGCGTTCCAATGTCGAGTTGACTGTTACTATAGCCAAGTATGACGATCCCGACAGCTTTGTTTACGCCGACAAGAGACAGCTCGGTATGGACAAGGAACAATCCGCCGACAAGCAGATACTGGATATTCAAAGGGTAATGCTTGAAAACGGAAACTATATACTTACACTGGAACTTGAGGACAGGAACTCAAAGGCGGAACCTACCAAAATAAAGGACTGGCTGAAGATATCC
>DXGG01000069.1 GCA_019114015.1 Candidatus Onthomorpha intestinigallinarum
TCTGACGGTTATATTCATTGCATTGCTTTTTTCACAACCATACATAGCGGATGAAGACAAGGCTCTTGTGCAACAGGGAGAAAATGCAGTACTGATATTCGTTGACAACTCCTTTTCCATGGAAAACTCCACTAAAAGCGGCAACCTGCTTGAAGAAGCCAAAATCAAGGCAAGGGAAATCACAAGTCAATATTCCAATTCCGATGTCTTTTGTCTGATGACCATGGACATGCTTGGACGGCACCGGCATTTCGTAACCAAAGAACGTTTTCTCGAACTGCTTTCCGAAATAGAGATAAGTCCGTCATCAAAACCGTTCAGCGAAATATTGAAAAGTTCCCACGACCTTATAAGAACCAATACATCAGATTCCAGACGTTGTTTCTACATATCGGATTTCCAGTCATCCTGCTTCGATGTGGAAAATTTTCCCGATGACTCGGTAGAAAACATCTTCATACCACTGCATTCACAGAATACAGACAATGTTTTCATAGACTCAATATGGTTCGACAACAAACTGTTCAGGGCTTCGCAGGTTGCGAATCTTAACGTGAGGGTGTGCAACTGGTCGGACGAACCTGTCGAAAAACTGCCTTTGAAACTGTTTGTCGAAGATAAACAGGTTGCAATCGCAAGTGTGGACATTCAAGCCAAACAAACACAAACGGAAAGTCTCGGTTTTACAATTCCGAACGACACAATAATCCATGCAAAGCTTAGCATTATGGACAATCCCGTATGTTTTGACGATGATTTTTATTTCACGCTCCTTGTCAGCGAAAAAATAAAGACGCTTATAATCAACGGAGAGTCGGAAAACATTTACCTTAACAGACTTTTCGGACAGGATGAAGATGTGGAGATAACAAACGTATCCGTCAACAATCCGGATTATGGTAACTTTCCTAAATACAGTATGATTATATTGAATGAATTGAAAGACATGTCTTCAGGTTTGCTCAATGAACTGAAAAAGGCTCTTGATAATTCATCCTCACTAATCATACTTCCTTCAATGGAGATGGAGACAGGTTTCGTAAACGCATCTTTATTGCAAATGGGAATACCTCCTTATGCCGATTTGGAAAAGGCTCCTGCAAGAGTAGTCAGGATAGACACGGAGAACAGTCTGTTCAAAGGTGTTTTCTCGTCAATCGATGAAAACATTGAAATGCCTGCAACAAGTTCTCATTTTCCAATAACAAAGAACGGAACGAGAGCATACCAAAGCATAATGCAACTGTCCAACGGTGATGACTTCCTAATCGTGGTACCGAGAGACAATTCCAATGTTTATATGTTTTCATCTCCCCTTCAGGAATCATGTACGGACTTTGTGAAGCAGTCCCTTTTCGTTCCGGTTTTATGGAACATGTGTGCCATGAGCCAGATAATGTCGAGAACGGACTATGTATTGGGCAGAAACGAATTTATAGACTTCTCTTCTTTTGCAAATGCGCAGACGCAACAGGTATTGACCGTAAAGAAGCTGCATGATGAAAACAGTTTCATCCCTCAAACCATAAGGCGAAACAACAAAACCGGACTGCTATTGAACAATCAGGCCAGAACAGCAGGAAACTACAATGTATTTCAACAAGAGAGTCTTCTTGCAGGTTTTTCATTGAACTATCCACGCAGGGAAAGCAAACTGGAATTTTTATCCGACTCGGATATCAGGTCCTTGCTTGAAAAACAAGGAATAAGCAATGCAAGAGTGTTCAACGAAAAAGGATTGCTTGAAACACAGTTTGTAAAAAGCGAGGCGGAATTTTCCTTCACATGGATTTTATTGTTGTTGTGTTTTTTATCCATAGCATCGGAATTGTTTTTATTATATAGAATCAGAACAAAAACATGATATGAATTTCAAGAAAAGTGCATATATATTGCTATGCTTTTTATTCTGTTTGTCAGGATTTGAAGGCATGTCCATGCAGGAGCAGGATTCAACCAAGAAATGGGCACTTAAAAACAGCATTATATTTTCTTCGGAACAGACAGCCTTAAGCAATTGGTCCGCTGGAGGATACAGTTCTTTATCCTTTTCTGCATTTTACAAGGGATTTTACAATTACAAACGCGGCAAAAACCAATGGGACAACAGTATTGAGCTTGCATATGGTCTTTTGAGGCAGGACGTTACTGGTAAAGGACTTATGGACAAAGGAAACATATTTCAGAAAAGCGATGACAAAATAGAATTGAATTCGATTTTTGGAAGACAGTTGTACAAATACTGGAATTACAGCGGACTTCTGAACATGAAAAGCCAATTTGACGAAGGATTCAAGGACAGTGTCCTTGTATCTGCACCGTTTTCACCCATGACGTTTACAACATCGGTAGGATTCGAATACAAACGCAAAAGTTTTTCTCTGTTGCTTTCATTCCTTACGGGCAAAACGGTAGTGGTCTGCGACAACAGACTTAAGGGGTCAAGTTTGTTCGGTTTTTCAGAACCGAACCAGTCTGTCTATTTTTCAGTCGGCCCGTACATAAAATTCTTCTATCAGAAAGACATATTCAAGAATGTCAATCTATTGGCAAAACTGGATTTCTATTTCGACTATTCAAAACCCTCCATTTTGGATACTGACATAAGTGCGGAAATATTCCTGAACCTTAAGGTGACAAAATACCTGACCGCATTCATAAGTCTTCAGGCAATAATGGACAAAGATTTCAACTCCACACTTCAATACAAGGAAAGAATGGGAATATCGATTCCTTTGAATTTTTAGGGATTGTTTCAATCGAAAATATTGGTCTGTCTCGGTGCAAAAAGGTCCAACTGATTTTCAGCCACCGTTTCCTCAGGCGGCAACGTGTCTGCAAGGAAATTGTGCAGTATTTTTTTTATCGCCAGTTTAGGAGTGGTTTTGTTGATTATGCAATAACGTTCAAGCATCCTGAAATCGGCAGCAGACAGATTTATATTGCAATAATTTCTGTTTTGCTTCTTTTTTCGGGAGTTTTTTCTCAAATTTGTAGTTTCAAACTTTGGCATGTCCGTTTT
>DXGG01000070.1 GCA_019114015.1 Candidatus Onthomorpha intestinigallinarum
GTTCTAAGTGGGTGGGTATGCTCCGTTTTCGCCAGTTTGAGCAGGCTGTACAGCGGCCTGAGTCTCTCTACCGCCATTTCATACCATCCGCACATGGTAGATTCGCTTATGCTGATTCCCGATTCGCGATACTGCTGTATCAGACGATAGAACGGAAGATGGTACATGAACTTGCCGATGATGATGTCCGTCAGTACCGAAGCACCTGCCATGCATTTGCTGACCGGAACAGGAGGAAGCGGATGAATCAGTATCTTCCTTTCCTCAGGGTATTTCTCCATATCGGATTTTCTTATCACTTTGTGACGGACGGTCTTCAAGATATAGACTTTTGCCGGAATACGTTCCAGACGGGAACTCTCTTCCTTTCCGATTTCAACGAAATCATCCTTAAGCCTGCCTTCCGCGTCAGTTGTCCCTTCGGGGTAGAGATCAACAACTTCTACCGGAAGAGAAGATGTATCCAAGGGCTTGCGGACCGGCTTTTCCTTTACTTTTATTGTCTTGGTGATTTCTTCCTCACTCTTGCGGACTTCTCCCTCCATCCGGGATACTTCCATGGAGGACATTTCTTCCTTTGAGAACAGAAGAAGCTGGTTGGAATCAAGCGGAAGACTCTTCTCGCTCATCCGGCCGAAGATCCTCTTTCGGAGCCAATACAGGGACTGCTCCAGCGAAGCAATCCTGTCAATGAGCATCGCTTTATCCTGGCGAAGCGTCTCAATCTCTTCCAATAGGGCTTTTTCCTGTTCTTCCGTTAGCATCCGTATCTCATTAATTACACTGTAAATATACTAAATTTCAATAACATACGGAAGCTTTTCAGGATAAAAAGTCAGTACTGTATTCGAAGTTTCTGAAGGTTTTCCAGTCTCGTGCGGCGGGAGTCGCGGGCTTCCATGATACCCTCCACTATCATGACAAGTTCACGCCATTCTATAGTTGCGCATATTTCATTATCGTCGACAGACCCGGGCTTGCCTAACGTACCGGCTTCCAGAAGCTTGGAGTACAGCACCATGCCGCCAGGCTCCCAATGCAGGAGCTTTATGCGGTCACGGGCACGGTTGATGAAGATATACACGTTGCCGTTACAGGGGTCCTGACCCATGGCGTCGGTTATGATACCGCTGAGGGTATGGAAACTCTTGCGCATATCAGTCGGGCGGTTATACAACAGATAGCGCATACTGTCATTAAGGCTGAACATGGCTGCAGGCCTGGATGATTGAAAACAGTTCCTTCTCGTTTATCTCACCACAGATACGTATGGCACCTCCGACCGGTGTGCGTATTTCTATTTCTTTCAATCCGTTTGGTGAGACTAGTGTGTTTTTCTGTTTCCGTCCGCTTGTACCGGCAAAGGATGGGACGGGGACAAACGATCCGCTGTGAGGGAGCTCTATAAACTCACCTTGAACAGATTTACCCGATGATTGTTCTGCAGCGTAACGGGACTTGCTGTCATAAAACCGCCATACCGGGATGTTGAGTTCCTCCAGTCTTGACTTGTAAGTCACTTTGTGCTCTTTGCAGTAGTTCATTATCTCTGCCACTTCTTCTCGTGTCATCATAACTTCGTTTTTTAGGCGCAAAGTTAATGACGGAGGTTGGCAGAAAAAATACGTGCTTTACCGAATGCTTACGTAAAGAACACCCTGCTTCCGTCAAATTTATAATTCATAATCTTTCCATTTATGCGCATCACTGCGCGGTTAATAATACGTTTCAATTCAGCCCGTGGACGGAATTGACGGAGAAGAGCACATCGTGCGAACGTCACCAACAGGCATCAAACAAAAACCGTCGAAAAGTTTGGTAAGGACTCTCCGACGGTTTTCATTTATCGTTTCAGCGGGATACCAGCATCATCGTATCCCCGATGTTCTATCAAACGTTCGTCGGAAAATGTCTCCAAAAGTATAGAATGCTCCAATGCCCGAAGTATGGACACACGACAATCTCTCAAGGCATTTTATGCCTCGATCTAATACGGTGTTCCAGTTGTTCATTCTTCTTTGCAGCATTGTAAGCTTTATGTTTTTATTCAATTGGCGGCGCAAAATTACGGATTTTCTTGAGGACCAGCAAATTTCTTTAGGAGTGAATAGTTTTTTAGGAGATTACTATTGATACACGCGAAGTTTGGTTTCATTATGAGTTCAAAGATTCCTCCTTGTTTGAACTACAAAACTTCCTTTTCAAGAAAAACCTAAAGCAACATAACAAGTGACTATTCCACAATATATTAGTCATGGATCAATTTTATCATATTATCTTATTTATTGGACATTCCTATGTAATTAAGATATTCATCATAAGTCTTTATTAGTACGTTCTGATTAGCTTTTTTTGCTGCTTCATTCATTTTCTTATCAGAAGTAACTAGCAATATTTCATCTCCGTTACATTTACGCCCCACAAAATGAAGAATAAGTTCATCCCACAAAAAATTAGTACGAGAATTTGAATTCAGGTCAAACCCACCATTAACTAATTGACTAAAAAACCAAACCCTTAAATTTAGAGAAGCTTGATAACTTTCTCTATATGTTTTTATCTGATTTCTGATCTGTTCTTCTGTTAATTCAATTTTATATCCTTGTTCATGTAATTTCATTACTAATGCACATAAATAAGCCGAAGCTGTTGCATTTTGAAAATCCTCGCTATGTATATAATTAAGGTATTTCCTTCTATTTTCCTTATTAGTGATGAACAATGTCCAATTACTAAATCCAGGATCTAAATTTTTACACATACATTCTACTTGATCCGCTAAAGTTTGTTCTGCACTGGTTATGAAATTTTTTATCGCAGCTATTGTTTCACGATATGCGTTTACGGTATTCACACACGGACTATTGGAAATTTCAAATAGAATTTGCCCAATAGCAATTTGAGTATCAATAAACTTTTGATTCTCAATATTGAAATACTCTTTAGCTATTTGAGTTTCAGGAAGCGGAAGAAGCCTAAATTCAGATGAGTTTCCACAATGCATGTACATAACTTGACAGGCATTCAAACAACTTTTAAAACTTCGTGTATTGTGTGGATCCGCAAGATGTGTCAGTAGTTCCATCGCTACCGTTGTACACATCATAGGTATTATTTTTTTTTCTCTTTCAAAATTCTTTATTTCTTGAATTTTTTTCTTTGCTTCATCCAAAGTTAAATTTAAAACTAAATTTCTGTATGCATTAGAATCAAATGTAACAATCATATTATACTATTTATTATTAATATTAAATTTATAGATAAATTCAGAATTTTATTGTCAACTAAAATAAACTAGCATTTCAATCTCTGAAACAACCATAGTATTTATCTGAGGAAGGTTGAAAATAAAAAGTTGAAAGCCTCCACTTACTACATATCTTTTTTCTTGTTTTGCCATTCATTAGCAATTACACTCCAGTCAATTTTACGATTTTCAGTTCCAATCCAAACATCCCAGAAATCTGGATCATCAGACTGAGGACATTGATTTTTGGGTAATGTTCTCATTTTAACCATAACAGGTAGTTCGGATGCCCATCCTAATAATACAGCATATTGAGAAGGCAATGATGGCATTTCACGAAGTATTCCTTTCATGTTATCTGGCAACAAACGGCTAACCAATTCCTGATCTCTGTCATTGGATATGCGATGTAGTAAAAAAGAATTACATTGAGACAATACAGTTGGAGATAACTCAGATGGTCTTTGAGATGATAAAACCAGTCCTAATCCAAATTTTCTTCCCTCTCGCGCTATCTTCTCAAACACTTTACAACATTGGGTTGCAGGTCCTATGTTTTCAGCATCGTCATTGTATCGTTTTATAAAATAATGTGCTTCTTCCATAACCAGAACAGTTGGAAGACATTGTTTATTTAATTTTAGATAGCGCTGCTGTGCCTCAAAAACCATACGAGCAATAACAGCTGTAATGATACCTGTTACCTCTGACGGAAGCAATGATAGATCAATTATTGTTAGCGACTCTTTATTATCAGAACCAATATAGCTTTCCAACCATTCACCTAAATTAAGATTTTTATTATCAATAACTTTCTTTACACGTACATCAGCCAATAACGTTTTGATACGAGGCATCAATGTTACGATATAATCTGTTGTATTTAATATCTCAGCATTAGCTTCTATAGCTCTTATAAAATTTTCTCCAGTGAACGTAATAGGACTATCCTCATCAACAGGTAGAAAGTCTTCTTCTCGCCCCCCTGCTTTTGCATATATATCTTTTAACAATATTATTAAACTATCAACTTCTGGTTTTGTATAATCATAATGAGGATACATTCCAGTTCTAGCATCTATCAATTCTTTTGCTTTGATTTTGAATGTCTGGATAGCCTTTTTCAGTTCTTCAGGATAATTTTCATCCGAATTAATTCCATTTGTCCACTTCTCAACTGATGTGTGAAAATTCTTTGGTAAAGGAAATTTTCCCCATGGATTACCTGCTGCCTTATTAATTTCAATAGTATCAATAACAGTACGGACATAACTAGCCAATTCTCGTTGTTTAGATAATTGCTCAAATACAATTCCACTTTTTACAGATTTAAGTGCATGTACAATTGTTGTTCTATGAGTTTTGGGTGAAGCCTTAGTAAATCCACACCATTCATCTGTATTCCAAAACCATAATGGTACCTCAAGTTGCCTTTTCTTATCTTCAGCCTCTAAATTTACTGTATAGAGTTTTGCATCTGTCTTATCAGAAAAAGCTTTGCTATACTCTCCATTTGGGTCCAAAACAATAAAACGACTATTTACTGCCTTTGCTTTATCACAAAGTTGTTCTTTTGCACTTTCAAGAGACCAACGTATCAAGCCTGCAACAGAACAAGATTTTCCACTACCTGTATTACCTAACACTGCAAGATGACGCCCAAATAAACGATCTGGATCAATCATCACTTTAGCATTGCCGACTAACGGACTATTTCCTATATAGACACGTCTATTATTCCCTGATTCGATAATAGAACGTAGTTGCTCTTCGGTTGGTAAGATTACAATATCTCCAACAGATGGAAATGTTTCAAGCCCTCTCTTAAATTGATATCCTTCATTTTTAGCAATAAGAGTACCTACAGGCTGAAGTTCCATTTTTCTTAAAGGAAATGGTAAATCTATTAACCCAAAGTCTTGAAAACCGCTACGTTTGGGGTACGGAGATCTTTGGATAGTTATCCATACTACTTGTCCAACAACAAACCCAAGATCTACAGGTATCATGACATATCCATTAATACGTGGAAAATTACGTGGTGTCCCTGTATTCAATGCTATACTATCTGGAGATTCGATGTCAAGTTGAACTTCTATCCTATCAGGTGAAATATATTCTACTGTACCTACACGTAGTGAAGCAAGATATTCAATAGGTGTTGTAATCATAAGCTATAATATTTAGGTGTTTTTTGATGTATCTGCTGTAGATGAAGCAGATAGTGAGATAGGATTTGCTCCCATACGGTGCTGTAATAACTCAGCCATTCTAATAGTAGTTCTGTCAATAGCAGACTTAGGCAAATAATCATTTGCCAAATTTGTAATGTCTCCCAAATTACTCCCAATCAAAACTGACATCTGTGCATAATGTGCTGAGTCATAATAAAATTGTAAAATCCGACCTATTGGGTCATTAAACGAAATAATAACCAGATGAGTTGATGGTATAGTAAGCATATCATGTATAACCCTATTTATATGCTCATCGCCAAAACCATACCCATAAGTGACTAACGTACTATTTGGTCTACAAATAGAAGCAGCGAAATCACGGAATAATTCAACATATGGATATTCTGCAGTTTCACGATCTTTTGCAGAATTAGGATAGATCATTAATCTTAAAGCATCTGCACCATATAGTCCAGGAGCTTTTAAATAAGGATTAATTTCATCAGCACCAAAAGGAAGTCCTATACGACGTATTTCCCCATGGTTCTGTACCCAATCTACTGATCCATGAAGTTTTGTCAGACGAGCCACACCTTCTAAATATCGAGGTTCACCTCTAATTCCCGGTGGATTATAATGAATATCTAAATTGAGTCTTGAAGAACGGAATACTGGCATCATAGTGCCAACGAATCTATCCATTAGGTGAATGCCTGCTAATTCAGCACCAACTTCTATTAGACGGTCATAATTAGTGGTAAATATGTTCAACCTTTCTCTATTTCCTGTACGGCTTGCAAAACTAAGAAGAAAATTTACTAGTACTGAATAAGCTTTTTCCCGTTTGTCTTCATTAGCAGTTGCAATGCCATTTTCAGACTCTAATATTGATTTTGCAAATTCTGAGATTATTGAATTTAGTTCGTCCTCTAATGCTGTGGCTTCTGAATTTTTCTTTAAAATTTTTAATCCACGGAGCAAATCATTGGCTGTTCTTATTTGGTCTTCAATATTGCCAGTTCCACGACCACTTGCTTTCGCAGATACTTCAGCAGCCTCTTTTATTTCATCTTTATATTTAGTAAATGTAGTAGTCCCCATTGTTGTACCACCTGTTGATCCTGCTAAGAAACTAATAGCGTTGGTGATACCAGAACCACAAAGTAAAGACAAATGTTCAGATTGAAACAATGAAGTTAACCAAGGCTCTATACGTGAGCGATAAACTGTATTATCTATATTATTGCCATTATCAGGTAGCCAACTACAAGCATCTTTATTGATTATCTTCCCTTCATGGTCAATTAAAATCAACTCACGATCATCACGAGACTTAATAATATTACCACCAGATTCAATTAATAATCTTGATTCTTCTATCTTATTCTTTATTTCCATATCGTAAATAAATTATTTAAGCTTTAGTTGTTGATGTATTTGAACTTCTGAACATACAAAATAGATTAAAACAAAGATAGCAAACTCCCCTTAATCTTTGCATTTCCAACAATAATAAAAATATTATTATTTGATTTTAATATTCACTAATTCAACAACACTCCTTTTATTGGAGAATTAATAACCTGACTTTTTTTCTGCAAAAAAATAGACACTCTAAATATTATGGTTTGTTCCATGTGTTGAAAATTTAACATTAACATGCAACTTATTTCTTTCATAGTACCATCTTCCCATTTATTTTTGTTCGCAATTCTCCTTTTGGATCATTACAAATCTGAATATAATGACTTCTCCATCATTATTATTCTTTTTAAAAATAATACATAATCCGGTAGGTATACATCTATAAGCCCATACGTCTTTTTTATCTCTAAGCATATATATTATTGATTTTCTATATCGAATGATATATTGTATTTGAAATAACAGAAAAATTGATATATTGACAGTGAATTCCTTATGAAAAAATTGGTATTTTTAAACTCTAGGGCACTTTTAATTTATAGAAGCAGAGTTACGGTATGTCTCTTACCGATACAAATAAAGGTACGAACCAGGGGGGCAACAGCTGCCGGTTCAGTGAAAGTTGCGGATTTCAAACTGAACAGTAAGGCCGGACTTTGTTATTCAAACTATGGTGACAGTGTAGGATTGACAGATCTGGATTTTGTACTTTTGCATTTTGTAGGAAAAGAAACCACATTTTGGATTAATGAAGAGTTTGCGCATGAATAACTGGAATAAAGATTTAAGTGGCGATGGAAATACATAATCTTCTGGATATCAAATCGAGGGTCGAGCTACGTGAATGGCTGATGCAGAACCATAAAACGGAAAAAGAATGCTGGGTGGTCGTCAAGCGTGGAAGACCGACAGACGATACGACTTTCTGGTATATTGATGCCGTAGAGGAAGCCATGTGTTTCGGCTGGATAGACAGTACCACAAAGAAAATAGCGGACAACGTGACAGCCCAGAAGCTTTGCCCGCGAAGGCCGCGAAGCAACTGGTCGGAACTGAACAAGGAGAGATGCCGCAGAATGGAACGATTAGGACTGATGACAGATGCAGGAAGAGCCGTTCTGCCGGATATGTCACCAGATAGTTTCACCATAGACAGTGATATACTGCAAAGACTGCAGTCCGACCCGGTAGTGTGGAACAATTTCTGCCAGTTTCCGGATTTGTATAAACGGATAAGAATTGATACAATTCAGGTAAAACGAAATGATCCCGATGTTTTACAGAAGCGGCTACAGAAATTAATTGAGAATACGCGGAAAGGACTGCTTTATGGAGAATGGAACGACAATGGGCGATTATTAAAATACTGAACGATATTAATATATCACTATTTTTGCTACTTTTGCTCTCTATTTTAGAAGAAAACGATTGTTCAACAATATGAAATGGCAAGTTTGCATATAGCTGCACATAACATATAGCATTCTCAATCTAAGCTATTTAAAAGAAGGTTTCAAAATGAATTTTTGAAGCACTCCTCTCTAAGCTTTAAGATGAGTCAGAACATATAAGATGCAAGGTGCTGAAGGTGAAGAGAGTTTACTGGCGAAAATGACCGAGACTGAATCCTGAAAGCAACACAACAGATGGCATGTTATGACACATCGATTTAGCATTTTGCCATTATATCAAATATCACATTACAGACAAGTAACATCAGCAGCTCACTGAGCTTGCTGTATTTAAACATATTGAACAATGAAGTATACATACAGAAACATTTGGCTCATCAACTTTCCTGTCATGATGAGCATCCTTATCGAACAACTCATAAATATAACCGATGCCATTTTTCTGGGGCATGTCGGTGAAATAGAATTGGGAGCATCGGCACTTGCCGGAATATGGTATCTGGCCATTTATATGCTCGGCTTCGGATTCAGTCTGGGGCTACAGGTCGTCATTGCACGGCGCAATGGTGAGCGGAACTATCCTGAAACAGGCAAGACTTTCTTTCAGGGACTGTTTTTCCTATCAGTTCTGGCGATTCTGCTATGCACCGTTTCGAAAATATTTTCCCCCATTGTTCTGGGCAGACTGATTGACTCGGAGGAAGTATATGCAGCAGTCATCGATTATCTGGACTGTCGCATCTGGGGATTGCTGTTTTCGTTCCCATTTCTTGCATTGCGGTCTTTCCTGGTCGGTACCACACTTACGAAGCCGCTGAACAAGGCCTCACTTGCCGCCGTACTGGTCAATATACCTTGCAACTGGCTATTCATATTTCATTTTGACATGGGTATTGCCGGTGCTGCAATGGCATCGTCTTTTGCTGAATTATGCTCATTGGCAATATTGTCAGTCCATATTTTCCGGAAAATTGACAGGAGAGTCTACGGCCTTAAATGGCAATTTGACAAGAAAATATTGCAGCATGTCTGCCGTGTCTCTATCTGGAGCATGTTCAATCAGTTCATCGGCGTGGCCTCCTGGTTTGCCTTCTTCGTGACCGTCGAACATCTGGGAGAGATGGAACTGGCGGCTACAAATGTCATACGCAGCATATCCACCTTGTTTTTCGTCATTGTCAATTCGCTGGCGGCAACCACGGGTTCATTGGTGGGTAATCTGCTTGGAGCCGGACAAAAGGACCAGGTTGTACCGTTATGCAACAAGGTTATTCGTATGGGATACGCCGTGGGAGGTCCGTTGATTATCTTTTCTATTGTCTGTTTCAATCCGATTTTCAGTATTTATTCCGGAAACGGGGATCTGATGCGGACAGCTCATCTGCCGTTTACAGTAGCCCTGCTGAATTACGTTTTCGCCCTGCCCGGTTATGTATACATGAATGCCGTAACCGGAACAGGTGCCACACGTACGACTTTCATCTTTCAGGCTGTAACAATAATAGCCTATCAGATTCATTTATGGTCAGTAAGCTGTTTCAGTACATCCCTTTCCATATATTGGACAGCTGAATATCTGTATGTAATATTGCTTGGAACGCTGTCGGTTGTCCATCTCAAGAACAAGGGATATTGAATGTTTCACCGGTGGCATAGTTAATATGCGTCATGAAATTACCTATGGACGGAATATAGAGGATGAAGCATATCACCGCTGTAATACCGGGTGATGAACTCATCCTCTTTGCGCATTCCTATCCGTTCAACCACTTTTATGGAGGCTATATTGTCAGACTGGGAAATTGCATGTACCTTATTCTTTAAGGACTTAGGCTGTTTCCCATAAGAACAGTGTGCTCAGAGTGAGTCTTTTATTTTCTAGTGATGGAGGTGCCGATGCGGAAAATTGCTAACGTTTACGCAAATTCCACGTCCTTCCGGCAGTGGTAGAGTAGAAAAGACCTTTGTCCGTTGTCCCCAGTATTTCCTTTCCTGCTTCCATAAGGTCGGTAAACATCCCGACATTGCTGGAACCGATGTAGCGAGTGTTCCATGTGCGACCCTGATTTACAGAATACTCTATTTTCTTGCTGTCTTTGGGTGAGATACGAATCATCTCATTCCCGTAATTGATCATGATAGGCATAAGTCTTTAATATTAAATTAAACAATATATGTATTATTCGTGTCGGTTGTCCGAACCGCAATGCAAAAATATTATGCAGGTTATGTAAAAGTGCTGCATAGGTTTTGCATTTATTGTGACAAACTTGTGTTCTGACAGAACTTTGTAATTTCGCAGGGTGTATATGAAACAATATGCTTTGTGATAGATTATGGAGGTGGGCTTTATGAGCGACGGAAACTGATTCTTTGTTCGGCGAAATTGAAACAAAGATCCGTAAAAATGAAACGGGAATCCGTAAAATTAAAACGGCGTTTCATTGATGACTGATTTTTAAGTGTTTATATGAATGCGCTTTTGAGAAGAGGTGTTTTTGACGTGTACTATTTTTTCCACAGTTTGCGAATGTCCCATAAATATGCAACGGCAATAAAGCAGAGGAAACAAATGGTGTTGATTGCAAGTCTTAATACCATATGCTCTTTTGGACAGAGAGTCGTTACAACATACAGGCCTGTTGCGAGACATGCATAGATGAACAGCTTTTTCAAAGGATACCTTATCGGATAGTATTTTTGTCCGAATGCCCAACACAGAATCATTATGCCGGCATAGCATGCGAGAGTGGTCCATGCCGCTCCCATGTACCCGTATTCCGGAACGAGTATGAAGTTCAACAGCAGGGTTATTGCCGCTCCGATTGTCGAAATGTATGCTCCGAATATTGTTTTGTCACTTACCTTGTACCATACCGAAAGGTTGTAGTACACACCAAGGCATAGATTGGCCAGAAGCAGTATAGGTACGACACTCAGACCTGTTCTGTATTCCTTTCCCACAAAATATTGGAAAATGTCTATGTATGACATTACTCCCAAGAATATGGCAAGCAGAAATATGGTATAGAACAACATTACTGTCGAGTAGGTCTGTTTGGCATCGCTTTGTTTCATCTTTGAAAAGAAGAAAGGTTCGGCCGCAAACTTGAAGGCCTGTATGAACAGCGACATTATTATGGAAATCTTATAGCATGCGCCGTATATTCCTATCTGACTCATTACGTATGATTGGCAATCATTTGTTTCTTCTGGGCAGGCGATGAGGTGTTTCAAAGCTATTCTGTCAAATGTTTCGTTTACCATTCCGGCCAGACCGCCTATCATTACGGGCAATCCGTACAGAAGCATTTTCTTCAGCAGTCTGAAATCGGCCTTGGGGCGGAACTGCATGTATTCCGGCAGAAGCATGAACATTGCTATCGCGCTTGCCAGCATGTTTGAAAGGAATATGCACAATACAAGGTCATCCGGTTTTATGACAAAGAAAAACAATAGATTGAAACCTATGTTGGAGAATATGTCCACGCTTTTTATCAGTGCGAACCGGCCGGCGCGGTTTTCTTCTCTTAGTTTTGCATAAGGAATTGCTCTAAGGGCATCGAGGCTTATTATTATAAGGAACAATGCAATATAGTCCTTGTGGTCTGAATATCCCATAAGGTCGCTTATTCGCCCGAGGTTAAGGAATGAAATCAAAAGGAATAGGGATGTTGTCAGAAACAGGGAAATCAAGGCTGTGTTATAGACCATGCCTTTTTTTGTTTCGCTTTGGGAGAATCTGAAAAAGGCCGTTTCCATGCCGTAAGTCAATATTATCATAAGGAATGACACATAGGCGTACAGTTCCGATACTATGCCGTATTTGTCGGTGGCCAGCGTATATGTGTATATTGGAACCAACAGATAGTTTAGAAAACGTCCCAATATGGTTGGCAGTCCGTATATGGCCGTTTGGCCTGCCAGTTTTTTCAAATCGTTCATTCCGTTATCTGTTAATGTAATATACAATTCTGAATGTACCGCTCGAATAGTTTATTCTGTCCAATGAGCCTTTATTCATATTCAACAGTCCGTAGCGGTTCGAAACGCCGAATCCTAAACTGCCTATTCTCATTTCTACGGAAAATGTCAGTCCTATGTCATTCGGCCTTATCCTTGCTCCATTTTCCATCTCGCTTGGCATGTCCATGTGCAGATTGTTGGAATAATATCCTCCAAAGATAAGACTCAGACCTATGCTTTCTTGCAGAGGGCTTTGCAAAACAATACCGAAAGGTATATAAAGGTTTGTCATCATCATCTGACCTTCTATTCTTTTGGTCAGATTGCGTTCTATCTCCGCTCCAATACGGAAAGCCAAAAACCTGTATTTGTTGTATTGCATGAAAAGGCCTGCATCAAAGGCGTATCCGTCACGTCCCGTAACATTACCGAAATGATAGTTCTGCCTTGCGCTGCCTACACTTGCGTTCAATCCGAAACTGACCATGTCGCTTTTTTGTTTGTGCCTTGTGGCCGATTTTCCGGAAGATTTCAATACAGCTTCGTTGGACGCTTTTATCACTACATCATATATGTAGTTGCATATATCGTTCATGCCTTGGTAATCTATCAGTTCGGCATCATCTTCGGGCTTGTGATATGGAGATTTTGTACCTGTCGTTATGCTTATTGACGGAATCTGTTTTTTTGCGAAGCAACTGAAATCCGAATCGGTAAACATAGAGCGGTCAAAACGTTTCGCATCGATTTTGATTTTGTCACTTTCAAACAATGCTTTACCGTTCTCAATCATTCCTGTTCCGCTTATTTTAAGCGCATCACCTTTCAACCAACCAACCATGTCGAGATTTATCATAAGTTTTATTTGATGTATATCCGATATCGGCATGGGATTTTCTGAAAAATACCTGGAACCTATCAATCCTTCTTCCTCGGCATCAAAGGCAACGAGTATTATGCTGCGTTTCAACAGATGTCTGTCTTTTTGCATTCTTCTTGCCAATTGCATTAGTATCGCCGTACCTGAAGCATTATCATCGGCTCCATTGTATATTACTGTTTTACCTTGTTTGTTCGTTTTTATTCCCAAATGGTCGTAATGTGCTCCTATCAATATGTATTCGTTTTTAAATTCTTCATCGTCCGATTCAACAACAGCTACGACGTTGCATCCTGTTTGATTTGAGTATTTGAACTCTTGTCTGTGTATGTTCACACCCGCTTTTTGCAGTTCGTAACAGATGTAGTTCATGGCTTTTTCTCCTCCTGGACTGAAAGCTTTGCGGCCTTCGAGAGAGTCGCTGCAAAGAGTGAAAACATCTTTTCTGAGTATGTCTGTCTGTTGTGATTTAAGGGTCAGACTAAATGACAGACATAAAATTAAACAAACGACAGTTTTGATTTCAGACATGTTTATTGCATCATTACGGTTTGAAACACAAAGATAGAAATAAAATCATTGCGGACAAATACCGTCATAAGACGGCAGCAAAATATCGTAATCAGAAACAAACAAACAAAAATGGAACTTGATTTGGCGATTACAGAATCAAGTTCCATTTTTTTAAATCTTGATTCCAAAAAATTGAAATCAAGATTCGGTTTTGCCTTGTCAGGCCATTATCAAAGAGACCAAAACATAAATCCAGTGAGCTACCACTCCCGCACAAAGACCTCCTATGGTATGTGCGACTATTGCCTTGGAGGTAAGCTTTCTATAGCCAAGGCAGTCGAGCATTGCGGTATGAGTGGAAAGGAATCCGCTCCAGCACATTCCCATTGCGGTACATACAGCTATGGCGTTTCCGTCTATAAATCCAGAGGCCTGAAACTTTGGAATAAGGCTCAAAGCCGCTCCGACAGCTCCGAGAGATGTTATGGGGAATGCGACCAATTCTGGATTGTTGAACCCGAAAAGCCATTGGAAAACGAAGTCTATCTTTCCCGCAAGATAAGGCAAGACCGCAACTCCCTCATAGGCTGCACCGGTATATACTCCGTTTGTCGGGCCAAAGGTAAGCATCATTACGAATGTGGAAATTATGAGAACGCCCGGAATAATGGCCAATCCGAGTTCGACACCGGACTTGCCTCCGTCCAGGATGGAATTCAAAACTCTCAAGAATATGTTTCCTTCCGTCTTGAAGGAAATGCTCTGTTCATCGCCCTTGCTTACGTCTTCGGCTTTGAATTCGGGATAGGACTTTATTATGAATCGCTGCATAAGGCGTGTGGAAATAATGCTTCCGAATATCGCACCGACAAGTCCCACTATCGCACCTCCGCCATAGCCTATGCCTATCATGAAAACTATGACTATCAGACCCATCCCGAAGGCCGTTCCGAAATTGGTAAGAGATATAAGCTGGTATTTTTTGAAATATCTGCTGAAGTTCTTGTCGTTGGCCAACGCTATTATGGCCGGATTGTCCGAAAGGAAGGTCAATATTCCTCCCAGAGCCGCAACTCCCGGCAGGTTGAACAAAGGTTTCATCAAAGGTTTGAGCAGATGCTCTATAAGCCTTACAACCCCGAACTCGGTCAGCAGTTTGCCCAAAGCACCCGACAGAACGGTTATGGCCATAAGGTAGAAAACCGTTTCCATAAGCAGACTGTACGATGTCTGCATTATTGTATTCAGCATGTTAGGCAATCCCATCCTGTGGGCCAAAAATCCGAATACGGCAAAAAAGACAAGCAGAAACACAAGAGCCTCTATGCTTCTTCTGGTCGTAAATTTCAAAGAGTTGAATTTCTTAATCATTGCTACGATATATTAATACTGTTTATCCAATACTTTCATTTTCCATGTGATTCCCACGTTGAAATTAACGGGTTGTGATGCAGTGTTGTTGCCTGCACAAAAAGCATGCACCCTTAAATCCCTGCTATTGTTCAAAGGGAAAAACTCGAGCCCGCCTCCGCAAAAGGCATATTCCGTTCCGGGAACAACGCACACATCCCAATAATCGGAAACGGGCGTAGAGGGTTTTTGAGACTTGTTCTGGTCATATCCTCCCTTTACGAACACGTTCCATTTGTCGTTTATACTGTACTTTGCATTTGCAACTATGGAAAAGTCGCTGAAAAAAGACTCCTGTTTACCGTGATACCTGTTGGTATAATCCAAATCCAAGGTAAATCCTCCCACAACGAACTGATTGCCCAAGGCTATATAATTTATGAAGTCCCCCTGCTCATATTCTATCATGTTGACCGAATAAAGAGTCTTGAACCAGCCGAAATTACCCTTCCATAAAAGGTTGTAGGAATACAGACTTTCATATACGACCTTGGAAAACGGAGAATTGGCAAACTGGAACAGCAGGGTGTTCCTGCCCGAATTGTCTTTCCCCGCTATGGAAACGCCCAATTGATAGCATGGAATGTTGGCCCAAAAATCGGACCAGAAGAAAACGTCTATGGGAGCATAGTCGTATTCGAATCCTCCTATTGCCACAACCTGCTTGCCTGCCGAAAGGGTGAAATTGTCATTCAAATGATAGTCTATATATGCCCAGTCCGTTGCAGTGAAAAATTCCGTCAGACTGTTTGTCCTGTTAAGTCTCTGTCTCCAATGGTATTCCACCTTGTCGTTTATCCGCCCGTCGAGCATGACGTTAAGATATTTGCCCGCAAATCCCGATTTGTCATCTGCCTCATCCGAATCCATAAAATGAAAATAGTCGAAATCCACCCTCGCATCGAACTTTAAAGACACGTGTTTCTCCTGAGAAAATATCAATATTGGGAATAGCGTTAAAATAAGAAAATACAATATTCTTTTCTTCATGATTTATTCGTTCGTTTACGCCAAAATAATCGGCAAAGTTAAAAAAAACTATTGTCGTCACAAAGGGAAAAACAATTTAACCCAAAAAAAACTCATATTCCTTTGTGAAATAGGAAATAATAATTACCTTTGCAGGTTGATAGAGACGGGATTGGACGAACGGAATTAGTGTTTTTTAGGATTTGCCGGCGAATGTAATGTATGTTGCGCTCATACCGTTTGTCGCAAGCAATATTGTCGGAAGAGAAATCTTACATTTATCGGATGAGTTTGAAGGATGAAATAATTTTAGAAAGACTTCCAAAGCACATTGCCGTGATAATGGACGGCAACGGCAGGTGGGCAAAGTTGAGAAACAGGGAAAGGATTTACGGGCATCAGAACGGTGTTAACGCTGTCCGTCAGGTTTCCGAGGCTTGTGCGGAACTGGGGGTGGGTTACCTTACCCTGTACACTTTTTCCACGGAAAACTGGAACAGACCCAAGGAAGAGATAGAAGCTTTGATGGCTATGCTTGTCTCAACCATAGCTCAGGAAGAAAAAACTCTGATGGACAATAACATAAGACTGAAATACATTGGGGATGTTTCGCAAATTTCAAAGCAGACGAGGGATTCTCTGCTTTCGGCCATAAAGACGACGGAACGGAACAGCGGAATGACGTTGATACTTGCCTTGAATTACAGTTCGAGATGGGAAATAACGGAAACGGCAAAGAGAATTGCATGCAAGGTGAAATCGAATGAATTGTCTGTAAGCGAGATAAATCAGGATATAATATCCAAAGAACTGACCACTGCCGATTATCCGGATCCGGATTTACTGATACGTACTTCCGGAGAATACAGATTGAGCAACTACCTTTTGTGGCAGTTGGCTTATGCCGAACTTTACTTTACGCCTGTATTGTGGCCGGATTTTTCAAAGGAGAATCTGTATGAAGCCATTGTTGATTATCAAAAGAGGGAAAGAAGATTCGGAAGGACGAGTGAGCAACTGAATAAATAGACATGAATAGATAAAAAATATAAACTGCAAAATTAATGTTTAAACGCTACGTTTACTTTCTTATGGCAGGCAAACTATCGATTGGAGAATAATGAAAAGAATTGTATTACATATTTTACGTGCATACATATTTGTTTTTTGTTTTTTTTCGCTGCATGCACAGGACGACAAACTGAATCTGGATTACTATTCGCCCAAGGAATATGAGGTAGGCGGGATTGAGATAAAAGGAGCCGAGCATTTGGATCACAATTCCGTTATTTTGCTTTCGGGCATATCGGTAGGCGAGAAAATATTCCTGCCGAGTGACAAGACCAGTATTGCAATAGACAGGTTGTGGAAGCAGGGAATATTCGATGATATTCAGATAGTGGTTTCGAGAGTCGAGGGAAGAACTGTTTTTTTGACCTATATACTGAAAACGAAACCAAGACTTATAGCCTACAATTTTGAAGGCGTCAAACGCTCCGAAGCAGACAAACTGAAAGAAAAAATGAATATCGGGGCGGGAGACGTGGTTACCGAAAATTTAAAAAGCAACTGCATAAACGCGATATACAACTATTTCGCCGAAAAAGGATATTTCTTCGTCCAAACGGACATCATAGAAAAAAAAGACACGAACGAACTGCGCAATGAAGTATTTCTGACTTTCAAAATAAACAAAGGAGAAAAGATGCGCATTGCCAAAATAAACATAAAAGGCAATCAGGCCATCAAAGATAAGAAATTGCGTTCACAAATGAAGAACACAAAGGAATACCGTTGGTGGAGAATATGGAAATCTTCAAGATTCATCGACAGCGAATATCAATCCGATAAAGCCCTCATAGTAGAGAAATACAACAATGAAGGATTCAGAGACGCAAGAATCGTCTCCGACTCCGTATATGTCGTAACAAAAACAAAAAAGAACTTCTTCACCGGAAAAACAAAAGAAAAAAAACAAATCGTGATAGACATGAACATTCACGAAGGTGAAAAATTCTTCTTCAGAAACATAACATGGGTGGGCAATACGAAATATTCCTCGGAGGAATTATCCAAAAGACTGAGAATAAACAAGGGAGATCCCTACGACAAGTCGTTATTGGACAAGAATCTGCAATACGACCCTACGGGAACGGACATATATTCCCTGTACACCGATGACGGTTATCTGTTTTTCAGGGTTATGCCGATTGAAGTGAAGGTGGAGAACGACTCCATAGACATTGAAATGAGAGTATATGAAGGAAAACAG
Organism: Candidatus Onthomorpha intestinigallinarum; assembly: GCA_019114015.1. Taxonomy (GTDB): domain Bacteria; phylum Bacteroidota; class Bacteroidia; order Bacteroidales; family P3; genus Onthomorpha; species Onthomorpha intestinigallinarum. The sequence goes on from DXGG01000070.1 coordinate 18,272, forward strand.
GCAAGAATCGGCAAAGTAAGCATATCGGGCAACACCGTAACCAACGATTATGTGGTAATGAGAGAACTGAGGACATTGCCGGGAGAACTGTACAGCCGTGACGCAGTTTTCCGTTCGATAAGAGAAATACAACAGTTGAACTACTTCGACCAGGAAAACATAGTACCTGACATAAAACCCAATCCGGAAAACGGAACAGTGGACATAAACTACAAACTGGTTGAAAAGTCGAGTTCTCAATTCGATATATCCGGCGGATGGGGCGGAGGAATGGTAATATTCTCCGCAGGAATTTCCCTGACCAATTTCTCAACCCAGAATTTCTTCAAAAAAGACAAATGGCAACCTTTCCCGGTCGGAGACGGCCAGAGATTGTCCCTTAGAGTTCAGACAAACGGAACATATTACACAGCGGCATCCATATCTTTCACCGAACCGTGGTTGGGCGGCAAGAAACCCAACGCACTCAGCGTAGGTGCATATTATTCCTATCAGGATGACGGCTTTTGGAATACGTCCGGCGAACGTAACTATTACCTTAGCGTTTTCGGAGCCACCGTCTCATTGGGCAAACGCTTGAAATGGCCGGATGATTACTTTACTTTCATGCACGGAATAAGCTATCAGATATACGATGTAAAAAACTACACGTCTTTCATAATGTCTACCGGTACTTCAAACAACATAAATTACAGCTTCACGATTGCAAGGAACTCGGTGGATCAACCTATTTACCCTCGGCACGGCTCGGATATATCCGTTGCAACCCAACTGACTCTGCCTTATTCCCTGCTCAACGGTCGCGATTACTCCAAAATGACAACGGCTGAAAAATTCAAATGGCTCGAATATTATAAGGTCAACGTAAGAGCGGCATGGTATTTCAACCTTGTCGATGACCTGGTCATCTCAACAAGAGCCCGCTTCGGTTTCTTGGGACAATACAACAGCGAGGTGGGATATTCACCCTTTGAAAGGTTTTATCTCGGAGGTGACGGCTTGACAGGATACACCGCTTTGGACGGACGTGAGGTTGTGGCAATGAGAGGATACGACAACATTTCGTTAAGTCCTACCAGCGGCGCAACCGTATTCGACAAATACACGCTGGAACTTCGTTATCCGATAGCATTGCAGCCAATGTTCACCGTTTATGCATTGGGATTCTTCGAAGGAGGAAACTCATGGCCGGATTTCGGCAATTTCGAGCCTTTCAAAATGTACCGTTCCGCAGGTGTGGGACTGCGTATTTACATGCCTTATTTCGGATTGCTCGGAATAGACTGGGGATACGGTTTCGACGACGTGCCAGGCAGCACTACGGCCGCAGGACCTCACTTCCATTTCTCCATAAACGGTTCAATAGATTAATAACAAACAGAAATAAAATGAAGATGAAAAAAATTGTTGTTTTATTGTTTGCATGTGTTGTTGCAACAACGGCATTCGGTCAAAAGTACGCTTGTGTGGATACGGAGTACATATTGAACAATATGCCTGAATACAAGAAAGCTCAAAAGGAACTTGAGGAAGTGTCTTTACAATGGCAAAAGGAAGTGGAAGCAAAGTTCATGGAAGTGGACAAACTGTACAAGGCATTCCAGGCCGAAGCAGTTTTGTTGCCTGCCGATTTGAAGACGCAAAAAGAAAACGAAATAATCGCGGCTGAAAAAGAAGCCAAAGACATACAGAAACAAAGATTCGGCAACGAAGGTGACCTTGCAAAAAAACGTTCCGAGCTCGTAAAACCAATACAGGACAGAGTATATAACGCAATAGAAAAGATAGCTCAGGAAAAGAACTATGCCGTAGTGTTTGACAAGGCAAGCGGAGCAACGGTTCTTTATGTTGACGACAAAACGGACATAAGCGATTTGATATTGGCCGAATTGGGATACAAAATAAAGTAAAACAGGAAAACAAAATAAAAAACAGACATAATGAAAAAAACAGTTCAATTATTATTTTTGGCTGCCGCATGCTTATTTGCAACAGGCACTTTCGCCCAAAAAAGCATCAAATTGGGACATTTCAACTCAAACGAATTGATGAAAAGAATGCCGGAAACGGATACCGTTCAAAACACAATGAAGGACTACATTGCCGAACTGCAGACGGAAATGGAATCCATGCAAAAGGAATACAACCGTCTGACACAGGAGTACGAATCCAAGAAAGACCAGTTGACAGACCTTCTCAAGGCAAACAAGGAAACTGAAATAAGGAGCGTGTTGGAACGTTTGCAAGCCTTTGAACAACAGGCTCAGACATCAATCAACGAAAAGCAGATGGAACTGATGAACGTTATCGTAGAGAAAATCAAGGCGGCTGTTGCCGAAGTGGCAAAGGAAAACAAATACACCTATATCTTCGAAAGCAACGGCATTCTTTGGTATTCCGAAGACAGTGATGACATAACACCGCTGCTTGTCAAGAAACTGGGATTGAAATAGGTCAATCGATATTTGCGTTTTCAAGGATTAAGGCTCAAAAAAATAAAAATTAATTTGCGGTGAACGAAAAGGTGCGTATCTTTGCAAACGCAAGCCCTGCGGGTGTGGCGTAATTGGTAGCCGCGTCAGACTTAGGATCTGATGCCGTAAGGCGTGGGGGTTCGAGTCCCTTCACCCGCACAGGAAAAAGGGAGGTTCAATATGAGAGCCTCCCTTTTGCGTTTGATGGAATCAAGTTTCAATTTTTTAGATTCAGATTCCATTTTCCCGGAATCAAATTACAGAAAAACCAAATCAAGTTCTATTTCAGCAAAGGCAGAATGTCTTTTTCAAATACTTCGACGGATATTATCCTGTACGAAGGTCCGTATGAGGAATTGAACTGCTCGGAATGGTGCATGATGTAACAGTTCTGCATGAACATGTTTTCTATCTTCAGAACATCGTTATCATAGTTCTTTATCGGCAATCCCATTTGTCTTATGCGGTTTTCAATTTCCCTCCATTGCTTCACCCATTGTTTTCCGTCAACCGGTCTGAATTCCCTTGCGCTTTTCAAAAACGCTTCCGCAAAAACATCAAAGGAAACCTTGTCCGAAGAAATCACCTCCAGACTTACCCGATAGAAATTGCCTTGATACGGCAAGAGTTCGTACAAAGGACATCTGCTGTTTATTCCGCTTTCCAGTTCTTTTCTCAAATAGGCAACAGCCTTTGCGGAATCGGCAATAAGATGTCCGGGGCCGAAACAGTCCTGAAAGAAACTCTTGTAAATATCACAAAGTGTGGAATTGGGATATTCCGACAACTGCATTCTGACAGCCCGTTCCACCCTATCCCTGTCCACATTCTGCGAAAGGCATACGAAACAACATGCAAGACAAGAGAGCAAACAACAAATACATTTTTTCATGTCAATATTCCAATCTGTTACGGAAATCGTTCCTCTTTTCGTATTTAAGATCCTGAAGCATAGGAGCCTTGACCGAAATGGAGAAATTCCAGCCCTGTCTCGGACCGAAAGGCACCCAGTTCATCCTCATTTCCCAACAATGCAGGTCCCTGTAAAAATCTATCGAGGTATAGGTAAAATCCTTGTTGATGAAATCATATCCTGTCGAGAACCCCACCTTCCACTTGGAGGTAATGTTCACGTCTCCCCTTGCGGTAAAGGTTGCGGACCTGTTTGTCTCATATCCTGCAATGCTTACGATATACGAACTCAGATGACTGTAACTCAATCCTATCGAAAGACTCCACGGAATGGAGAAATCGACATAATCTGGCAGTATTTCGTTCGGGTTTGCAAAAGGGCTGTAAGTCAGTTCGGCAGGAGCATAGGCATCCTGTGCGGAACCTTTCTTATCCTGAGCGGCCTTTTTGCCGTTAAACTGCCAGTTCAGATTGAGAGTCCATTGAGAGTTCTGTCTCTTAAACAGTTTCCCTTCCTCGTCCCACAAAAAACGGTCGGTCAACCGTCCGAGCGAATCCAACACATAGGGGGTATATGAAGCGGAATAGTTAATCAGCAGATTCTGAAAAAGGGTTGTCCTTGCCGTCAACCGCAAAGGCTGCCAGTTGAGGGAATCGGCCGCAAGGTCATAACCGGAGGAAAGAGTGAGGTTTTCCAACAGTATTATCTTTCTTGTCCCCGTCACGGTATCTCTTGAATCCTTGACCTTCATCTCGAGATTGTTGCCTATGGAGAAATTAACGACTCCGGAGGCTCCCTGCGCCGGAGAACCGTAAACACCGTTCTCGGTTTTGGAATAATATACCCTGTTGCCATACTTGTCGGTGTAGAAACCGTAGAAGCCGAGTGAGGGGTCGGAAAAGTCAGGAGTATAGGTAAAGGAAAGAGCGGGATTTACGACATGTCTTATTGCTTTCACAAAACCTTTTTTGAAAACGAACATTCCGTAAAGACGGGTATTGAGGGAACTGGTGAATGTAGCCGTTCTGTTCGCTATAAAACCGTATATCGTATCCTTGTCTATCAAATCCGTTTCCGGATTGTAGGTCTTGCTTATGCTGTTGAAATACCAACGTTCCGTATAGTTTATTCCGTTTGTCCAGTTGAGGTATTTCAATACCTTTACATTGCTTTGCACAGGTATGGACTGCATTATTCCGCTGTTGAAACTCTTGTAGAGTTCCGAAGAAGTGAGAAGGGTATCGTAAGTGTCAATGGTGTTTATCATGTTCATGCGATAGGAAACAGATATATCCTCGTACCATTTGGTTTTTCCTTTACGGGTCTTTTTCCTGAAAGGGTAAAACTGCGTTGAGGACAAACTTATAGAAGGGATATCGAGACTTATTGCTCCGGTATTGACATTATAACTTTCTCCGAGGTTTGCCGTCATGTTCCAACTGTTTCCCAATTTTGTCGAAAAGGCTATGCTCGATGTTGTGGTATTGTTGAAATAGTCGCTTACGTTTGCGGTGTACTGATTGTAGGAACTGCTGACAAGGTTAACGTTTGCGGAGAATGATCTGTAAGGGTGTGCCTTGCTGTCCTGTCTGTGCGTCCAGTTGAACTTGAAGTCGGAAGAGGAACTGTAACTCGGGGTATTCTTAAGACCGGTATGGTTGTTTTCGTATCTGAATTCAAACGAACCGTTGTATTTGTAACGTTTTATGTATTTGGATGTGGCACTTACCGCATAGGAAAGATTGGTGTATATATCTCCTTGCAAAGCCAAATCGAAGTAATCGCTCAAAGCGAAATACCATCCTATGTTTCTCAGATAGTATCCTCTGTTTGCGGCATAACCGTACGAAGGCATGAGGAATCCTGACTGTTTGCTGTCCGTAAAGGGGAAGTAAGCAAATGGAATACCTATCGGAAGAGGTATCTCCATAAGGGAAAACCATGCCGGACCGGTCACTATCTTGTCGTCCGTTATGGCTTTGGCCTTGGAAAAACTTATTCCGAAATGGGGATGTTCCTCGTTGTCGCACGTGGTAAATATTCCGGAAGAAATGAACATGACGCTGTCGTTTTCCTTTTTTACTCTTTCTCCGTGCAGATAACCGTCGCTTTCTTTGGTAAATATATTGCTTATTATACCTTTTTTCGTATCGAAATTATACTTCAACTGTCTGGATTTGTATTGTTGTCCGGCCTCGTTGAACACCGGATGCTGCGTCATCTGTCCGGACGAATCCTCCACGCCTTGGGCAAAGAGCTGCTTGGTGTCGAAATTCACCGTCATGAATCCGGACTGCAACTTCATCTTTTCGTAATTTACCTCGGCTTCGTTGTAGATATATACGTCTTTGGTCTTTAATACAAACGTTATGGAATCATTGGACTTGTAGTCCACTCTTGCTTCAAGCACGGGTTTCTGCTTAAGGGCGGTTACCTTTACCGAATCGCTCTTATCCGAATTTACAGTATCATTTTGAGAACAAACGGCCTTCGGAGTGAACAGCGAACAGACAAACAATATCAACAAAAAAATATGTTTACGGTATGTGTTTCTCAACTATTGTTTGATTTTAATTTGTATCTTTGTAACCAATTTGCAAAAGTAAGGCTTTTTTGGCTAATTGGAACAGTATAAATGAATGAACGCATAGGCAAACACAAATATATCTGTACTCTTTTATTGGCTTTATTAAGTTTTTTCTCTGTTCAAGCCCAACAAGACGGACGAGGAAGTAAATTCAGCAAACTTGTCATCGATGCCGGTCACGGAGGAAACAAGCCCGGTGCGGTCGGTGCCAAATGCAAGGAAAAGGACATCACGCTGGCTGTCAGTCTAAAGTTGGGAAAAATGATTACGGAAAACCTTAAAGATGTCGAGGTTTATTATACCCGTGTAATAGACAAGGATGTGGAGTTGTACAAGAGGAGTCAGATAGCCAACAAGATAGGTGCGGATTTATTCATATCGATACACTGCAACAGTTCTTCAAACAAAGCACCTAAAGGCAGTGAAACATTTGCCCTCGGTGTGACTAAGGCGGAACAGAATCTGGAAGTTGCAAAAAAGGAAAACAAGGATATTTTACTGGAAGCCAATTACGATGACAATTATGACGGTTTCGACCCCAATGCTCCCGAAAACGACATATTGTTTTCATTGTTTCAGAATGCGTATAT